>NZ_JAOS01000050.1:0-255085 GCF_000523975.1 Mycobacterium sp. MAC_080597_8934
AGTTTTCCCGATCTGAGCGGATACACTCCCGCCAACGTCAAGGACTACGAAATCTCGGTGCCCAATCCTGGGCGTTCGCCTGACGCGACCGTCTATTTCCTCACACCTGATGGCATAGTCTGCAAATTCACCCTCGATCAAGCATCGTGCATTGGGAACAACTTGCCAGCGATCCCCCCTGCGGCATCAAACCCAGAAGCCGGGATGAATGGAGTCAATTGGATAGGAACCGCTAGCGGACTAAATCAGACTGTCGGCTGCCAGGTGAAAGGGACCACTTCAGAGCTGGTTTTGCCATGAGCATGGGACCACCTGTTTGCCATTGATGGGACCACCTGACTGGCTGTTTTGCCAGTTATGGGACCACCCCGGCGTGGCGTGGGTTCTTCCGGTTGTTGGGCCGCTGTATTGGCCTGATGAGCTACCGGGAGGTATCGGTGATCGAGATCGTGGAAATGCTGCGGCTGTGGCTGCAGGGGTTGGGGTTGCGGGAGGTGGCCCGGCTCTCGGGCACCGATCGTAAAACGGTGCGACGCTACGTCGACCGGGCACGGGCCTGCGGGCTCGACCGTGACGGCGGAGACAGTCAGCTCACCGATGAGCTGCTCGCGGCGGTGATCGCCGAGGTTCGCCCGCACCGGCCGACTGGCAAGAGCCTTGCCTGGGAGACGATCGCCGCTGAGCATGAGCAGATCAAGGCGTGGCTCAAAGACGGGTTGACGTTGACCAAGATCCACACGCTGCTTGGCCGCCGGGGTGTGGTGGTGTCGTATCGGACGTTGCACCGTTACGCCACAACTGAATTGGGATTCGGGCGGCGCCAAGCCACGGTGCCGGTGGCCGACTGCGAACCCGGTGCGGAGGTGCAGGTCGACTTCGGCCGCCTCGGTCTGCTCATCGATGCTGGTGATGGGCGGCGCCGGGTGGTGCACGGGTTGATCTTCACCGCGGTGTATTCGCGGCACATGTTCGTCTGGCCCACCTACCGCCAGACCCTTAACGATGTGATCGCCGGGTTCGAAGCGGCGTGGGTGTTCTTCGGCGGGGTGTTCGCGGTGGTGATCCCCGACAACATGAAAGCCATCGTCACCACCGCACACGCGACCGAACCCCGGCTCAATGACGCGTTCCGGGAGTATGCCCAGGCCCGCGGGTTCGCTGTTGACCCGACGCGGGTCCGCAGCCCCAAAGATAAGCCGCGGGTAGAACGCATGGTGCAGTACGTGCGGTCGAATTTCTATGCCGGAGAACACTTCCGGGATCTCGGGGATTGCCGGGAACGGGCGCGGCTGTGGTGTGCGCAGACCGCCGGGTTGCGGATTCATGGCACCACCCGGCTGCGCCCGGCCGAGGTGTTCGCCGCCGAGGAACTCCCTGCGCTGGGACCGGTGCCTGAGGATGTGTTCGACATCCCGGTCTGGACCCATCCCAAGGTCGCCTCAGACCGGCATGTGCAGATCGCCAAAGCGCTCTACAGCGTGCCCGGCGAGTTGGTCGGCAAGCGGATCGAGGCCCGCACGGATGCGCACGCGGTGAAGCTGTACTGGCGTGGTGAGTTGATCAAGGTCCACCCCGTCATGGCCCCGGGCCGGCGGCACACCGACCCCGCTGATCTGCCCGCGCACGTGTCGGTCTATGCGATGCGCGACATCAATGCGCTGCAGCGCAAGGCTGCTGCCCACGGCACCCACGTCGGCACCTACGCCGCCGCCGTGTTGGAACACCCGCTGCCGTGGACCAAGATGCGCCAGGTCTATCGGCTGCTGGGGCTGGTGCGCCGCCACAGCGCCGCCGCCGTGGAGGACGCCTGCCGGCGTGCCTTGGATGCCGAAGTCATCGACGTCGGACTGATCGAGCGGATCGTGACCCGCGGCGGCGGTGAACAGATGCCCCTGATACCGAAACCACCCGGGGCGGCGTCCAGGTTCGTGCGGGATGGCTCCGACTTCTCGGTCCGCAGGCCCTCATGAGCCCGGCCCGCCCCGATGCCGTGCCGGCGGTCAAACCGATCGAGGTCTCCGGCGAGCTCAAAGCGTTGATGCGCCGCCTCAAACTCGGTCAGCTGCTCGACACCCTCCCGGAGCGGCTGGCGCTGGCCCGCACCAACCGGCTGCCGCACCACGACTTTTTGGAGCTGTTGTTCGCTGATGAGGTCACCCGCCGCGACCGCGAGTCCGCGACGCGGCGGGCCAAGGCTGCCCACCTCGATCCTGCGATGCAACTCCAAGCCTGGGACGACTCCACCGCCGTGGCGTTCGATCAGCAATTGTGGGCCGAGCTGATCTCGCTGCGGTTCCTCGCCGATGCCTACAACGTGCTCGTCATGGGCCCGGTCGGCGTGGGAAAGACGTTCCTGGCCAACGCCTTAGGCCACATCGCGGTACGACGGCTTCACAGCGTTGTGAATGGCCATGAGAAAGTCCCCATCTGTGGCCAGTAGGAAGTCCCCACTGGTGGCCAAGTAGAAGTCCCCACTCCTTTGCGGGCTCGTCGTGTCTTTTCCGGGAGCTGAGGGCCTGGGCGGTGACGGTGATAGCGCCAACTGCCACCACACCGCCCAGGGAGCTCTATTGAAGTCTGCAAGGGAGCGTATGAACATCATTTCGGCGTATCACCAGGTCGGCACGTATCGTGGCGCGGCCGAGCTGTGCGGGACTACCCACAAAACGGTCAAACGGGTCATCGAACGGGCCGAGGGCGGTGGTCCGCCGCCGCGGGAGCGGCGGCCACGCAATCTCGACGCCTTCACCGATCTGGTCGCCGCGCGAGTGGACAAGTCGAACGGCAGGATCTCGGCGAAGCGGCTGTTGCTGGTGGCCCGCGCGGCCGGATATGGCGGCTCAGCACGGAACTTCCGTCGGCTGGTGGCGGAGCAGAAAGTGTTGTGGCGCAGACAGAACCGGCATCAGCGGCGTCCGGCGGTGTGGTCACCGGGTGACTATCTGGTGATGGACTGGGCTCAAGCCGCACCGGGGTTGTTGGTGTTCTGCGCGGTCCTGGCCTATTCACGGTGGCGGTTCGTGCGGTTTGCCGCCGACCAGAAGGCCTCCACCACGTTGGCGATGATCGCCGAGGCCCTCGAGGCCATCGGCGGGGTGCCGGCCAAGATCCTGGCCGATCGGATGGGCTGCCTCAAGGGTGGTGTGGTCGCCAATGTTGTTGTGCCGACTCCGGATTACGTGCGTTTCGCCTCTCACTACGGGTTCGTCCCGGATTTCTGTCACGGCGCGGATCCGCAATCGAAGGGCATCGTGGAGAACCTGTGCGGCTATGCCCAGGACGACCTGGCGGTGCCGCTGCTGACCGAAGCCGCCATCGCCGGCGAATCGGTCGATCTGCGAGCCCTCAACGCCCACGCCGCGGTGTGGTGCGCCGAGGTCAACGCTGCGGTGCATTCCGAGATCTGCGCGGTCCCTGATGAGCGGCTCGCTGAGGAGCGCACCGTGTTGAAGGCGTTGCCGTCGTTGCGGCTGGAGATCGGTGCTGGCTCGGTGCGTCGCAAGGTCGACAGCCTGTCGTGTATCCGCTATGGCTCGGCCCGCTACTCGGTGCCCCAACGGCTCGTCGGGGCCACGGTGGCGGTCGTGGTTGATCACGGTGCCTTGCTCATTCTGGAACCCGCGACCGGGGTGATCGTGGCTGAGCACGAGTTGGTTGGCCCGGGTGAGGTGTCGATCCTCGATGAGCATTACGACGGGCCCAGACCGGCACCGTCGCGCGGACCGCGACCGAAAACCCAAGCAGAGAAACAGTTCTGCGCCCTCGGCGTGGAAGCTGAGCAGTTCTTGGTTGGTGCTGCCGCCATCGGTAATACCCGGCTGAAATCTGAGATCGACATCCTGCTGGGGCTCGGAGCTGCTCACGGTGAGCAGGCGTTGGTCGACGCCCTGCGTCGGGCGGTGGCGTTTCGGCGGTTCCGCGCTGCCGACGTGCGCTCCATCCTCGATGCCGGCGCCGGCGCCCCACAACCCCGCCCGGCTGGGGACGCTCTGGTCCTCGATCTGCCCACCGCCGAGACCCGGTCCTTGGATGCTTACAAGATCGGCGGCACGTCCACTGATGGCACCGCGTCATGACCGCTGTCGAACCGGTGCCACCAGCCTCGGTGGCGCCGTTGCCTGCTGACCTCGATGCCGCGTTGCGTCGGTTGAAGTTGGCTACCGTGCGCCGCAATGCCGCCGAGGTGCTGCAGGTGGCCAAGACCCAACGCTGGACCCCGGAGGAGATTCTGCGGACGTTGGTCGAGGCCGAGATCGCCGCCCGCGATGCCTCCAACACCGCCAACCGCCTCAAGGCCGCGGCGTTCCCGGTCATCAAGTCTCTCGACGGTTTCGACGTCAAAGGCTCGTCGATCACCCAGGCGACGTTCGACTATCTGTCGAGTCTGGAATGGATTCGGGCGCAACAGAATCTGGCGGTTATCGGTCCGCCGGGTACAGGCAAAAGTCACTTGCTCATCGGCTGCGGGCACGCCGCCGTGCACGCCGGCTTCAAGGTCCGCTATTTCACCGCCGCAGACCTCATCGAGGTGCTCTACCGGGGCATAGCCGACAACACTGTCGGCAAGATCATCGACTCGCTACTGAGGGCCGACCTCCTGCTGGTCGATGAGATCGGCTTCGCCCCGCTCGACGACACCGGCACCCAGCTGCTGTTCCGTTTGGTGGCGGCGGGCTACGAACGCCGCTCCCTGGCCATCGCCTCGCACTGGCCCTTCGAACAATGGGGACGATTCCTGCCCGAGCACACCACCGCCGCCAGCATCCTCGACCGGCTGCTGCACCACGCCACCATCGTCATCACCTCCGGCGAGTCCTACCGGATGCGCCACGCCGACCACAAGAAGGGAGCCACCAAGAGTTAACCAATCACCCGCAACGGAGTGGGGACTTCACCTGGCCAAAAACGGGGACTTCCAGATGGCCATTGACACAGCGTGCACACCGAACGGGCCGACAAACTGTTCAAACGCCTGCGTGGAGCACGCCTGGACGGCAGCTACGAAGACGAGATGCGCAAACTGCACCGCGTCGAGCTATTGATCATCGACGATCTGGCACTGCACCGCCTGGAAGCCACCGAGACTACCGACTTCTACGAGATCATCGTCGAACGCCACCGCAAGGCTTCGACGATCATCACCAGCAACCGCGAACCGCCCGAGATCCTGACCATGATGGCCGATCCTCTGCTGGCTCAATCCGCGATGGACCGCCTGCAATCAGCGGCCTACGAACTCGTCGTCGAAGGCCAGTCCTACCGGCAACGCCAAAAGCCCCGACCGGAAAAGCCGGCCCCTCCGACTCCGTCGGATTGACCGGCAACCACCCCATCGGTCACCATCAACGCACGGCCTACAACCGGAACAACCCGGTCCCATGCTCATGGCAAACCAGAGGTCCCATCACCCTGGCAGGCGACAATCAGACCAGTGGAGGCGAACCGTCTCGTGTGATCAATGGGCAGACCATCAAAACACTTCCTCCGTCCCACTCGCTCACCGTGAATGGCTTCATCTGCGGCGTCGACAACTCAGGGACGACGGCATGCAAGGATCCGCAGGGCCGTGGTTTCGTGTTGTCGCCGCATGGCTCCGGATGGCTTCCGCACGTGTGATTGCCACCTAGCCAAACCGGATCGCCGTTATGCTGCCTTGATCCTTCGCACCGTCTCGGCGAGAAGCTCATCGAGAGTACTCAGCGGCAGTGCCGGCGTCTCCCCCTTGAACAACCATCCACCTTCGCTTGCGCTGCTTATCACGATCAGTCCACTTACCTGAGCAACTCTGATCGCCTCGACACCTTCGCCGCACACGCTATGGCCGCGCACGTCGACATCCCTCATCCACCGATGCGTGAGCCGCACTGTGTCCACTCCCTCTGCCACAGCCGAATCTGCTTGCAGGAGTTGGCGATTCTCCCGGTCCCCGCACATGGTCGATTTCTCGGTCAAATGCGCGGTGCAGCTCGCGATCTCACGTCGCAGATCGGTCAAAAAGTCATCACCAACGTGCGCCCGGCTGATCACGACTGTCGGGCGCGGTGGCTTTCCCTTCTGATCCCACTTCGACCGGTCAAAGTCCTGCCAGCTCGCAAGAGGATCGTAGCGCGGGACGGCCGCATGGTCGTTGGACGTGCAAAGCGCCCAGAACTGTCCGCCCGGCTCGTCGGCAGACGGCCGTTTGTCGCCGGAAGCGGTGTCGATGCCAACCTCCATCGCGATTGCAGGAAGCAGCGTCGAGATCTGCGCTTGGCTCCAGTCGGCGAGTTTGGGCGGCAGAGCAGAGCGTGGCCGTGGATGCCCAGACGCCCCGATCAACTGCGACAGCAACTGGTTCCGCGATGCGGCGGACGGGTCGTTGGTTGTATACCAGGCCTGGACGATCACCTTGTTGGGTAGCACTACCGCTGCCGTGTTCGAGACATAGGGCCACTGCGACGCGACATCGCCCGATTGGTACCGGCTCAGGTGCTCGCCGGACTCGGCGACGAGCCAGCCCTGGATCCCGCTGTCATTCATCGACTGGGCCACGGCCCACATCGGACATCGACGGGCCCACGCCGCCATCGCAGTCCCGATATCATCGCCGTCGCCGGCGACCGTGAACCGAAGTCGAACGTAATCGCCACCATTGGCCGGGAACCGGTTGCTTAAAGGCCTCCCGTTGGTGTCCCTCGCGGGCTGATACTCCACATCGAATTCGGGACCGGCCTGGGCGCCAAACCTTGGCAGGTGTTGGCACTCCTCGGGTGCAGCCTCCCGAGCGGCCGAGGGCGGCACCGAGGCGAAGCCTGGATCCGGCTGGTACGCAGCGACGCCGCCGAAGAGGTTCTCGTCGACGTCAGCCAGCCCGGGTACGCAGCGCGCCAACCGATCCGGCGCGCACGGCCCGAGTTGATCGGGCGCAGCCCTAAGGGTTGCTGGAGGCGCGGCAGGCTGCTGCTTATGCGTTGTGCACGCGCCACCGCTGAGAACAAGGGCTGCGGCAACGCAGAGTCCCGCCGGTGCACGACCGAAACCGCGCCGAGCAGTCACCAGCTGCTTCCCTCCACGTGGATCTTTCAAGTACACTATCCAACCGCCGACTCGGCAAGGGAGTGCCGCGGTAAACCGCCTGGCCCACTTGGGTTTACGAAGCCGCGAAGTCACCGACGGCGGTCATCTTGTTGCCGTCCCGGGCGGTGGCGAAGCCACCGGCATTGAATCCGCAATTCAGGATGATCGCGCGGTGCGGGGGACTCTGCATCCACATGTCGAGGGCTTCGCCGGGAGTCGCGGCGGAACCGGTTGCCCAGAAGACGATCTCACCCGAATACCTGCTGCGATAGCCCGCGGCAGCGATGCGCGCCTGCGGCGACGAGCCGTCGGAACCGATGTGTCCGCTCACCCCGTTGCGCAGCATGTCGTCGGCGTGCTGCTGCGCGGCTTCCGTCAAACGTGGGTCCTCGGCGATCGGTCCGCACGCCTGGCGAAGCTGGTTGATGCCGTTGTACAGCACCCCCGGGTCGTCCGCGCGGGCGGCGAAGCCGCCGAATGCGCCGGAAGTGGTCATGAAGGCAGTACAGATCGCGAAGACAGCGACGATCTCGGCTTTCCGTGTCATGGCGCCTCGTGCCCGCATGCTCGTTTATCTGTTTTAGATAACGAAATGTTACCCGTTCGCGACCATCAGGGGTCGAGATCGGCCGAGCCGTCCTAGTGGCCGACGTTGTGCACCAGATCGATGGCGTACTGATTCACGAAGTTGCCCGCCGGCGGATCGCCTTTGCCGCATGATCCGTCGGACTCGCCGGGACGCTTGATCCACAAGTAGGCGTCGGCGTGGGCACCGGCGGTGGCCGCGGTGGGCGGGGTGCCCAGGGCGCGACCGGTGGGGTTGCACCAGTTGAGGTCGGAGTCGGGTGCCGGTCCGGCCCCGTTGCGGGAGGTGTCGATCACGTAGTGCGAGCCATTGGTGAGTCCCGAAATCGCCTCGCCGTAACCGATTTCGTCCTCGGTGGTGTAAAAGTTCGCGGTGTTGACACTGAATCCTCGCGCGTGTGCGACGCCGGCCTGGTTGAGCCGGGCGGCCATGTCCTCGGGGCTGTGCCAACGCAGGTGCCCGGCGTCGACGTAGACGGCCGCGTTGGGGTTGCGGGTCAGTGTGTCGACGGCGTAGCGGACCAGGTCGTAGCGTTCCTGGCGCTGATCGCCCGACAGGCAGTCGGCCATCGCGAGCGCATCGGGTTCGACGACGATCGCCACCCTCGAGGCGCCCACGCCGGATGCGATGCCGTCGATCCACCCGCGGTAGTCGTCGGCCGACGCCATGCCGCCCGCGGCGAAGCTGCCGCAATCGCGGTGCGGGATTCCATAAATCGCCAAAACCGGGATGGCGCCGGCAGCGTTCGCGTCGCCGACGTACTTCCCGACCGTCGCCGCCGAGCCGCCCGGGACGATCCAGTACGCCTGCGGCGTGTTGGCGATGGTGGTCAACTCGGGACTCGGCGGATCGGCGCTCTGCGCGGCGCGCATGGCCGCCGAGTTCGGGTTGACGTAGAACGGCGCCCCGGCCAACGGATTGCCGTCGGCGGCCAACCGCACTGCCGGCGCCGGTTCGGCTACCGGGTCCATGCCGACCAGGGCCGCAACCGTGAACAGAGGGACGATCCACCGCGCGACCGCGCCGGCAGCTGAGAATGTCACCCCAGGAAAGTTAGTGGTTCGGAATGATGGAGCGCCAACCGGGGACGGCTACGGCCATCGGCTCACATCGAACCGCAACGCGCAGCTCGGCGGAAAAGTTTGGCGGTGGCGGAGGGATTTGAACCCTCGGACGGTGTTAGCCGTCACACGCTTTCGAGGCGTGCTCCTTAGGCCGCTCGGACACGCCACCGTCGAGCAGCTTACCGAACGTCATGCCGGTCACCCCAATCGCTGGCGGGCGAAGAAGCCCTCCAGCGGCGCGGCGCACTCTCGCTCCAGCACCCGCCGCGCACTTCCGGGCGGTGGTTGAGCCGCCGATCGCGCACCACATCCCACAGCGATCCGACCGCGCCGGTCTTGGACTCCCAGGCACCGAACACCAGCCGGGCGATGCGCGCGAGCACCAGCGCGCCCGCGCACATGGTGCACGGTTCGACGGTGACGGCCAGCGTGGCGCCTTCCAGCCGCCACCCGTCCCGAGCGCGGCGGCCGCAGCCCGCAGCGCCAGGATTTCGGCGTGCGCGGTCGGATCCCCAGCGCCTCGCGCGCGTTGACCGCCCGGGCCAGTTCGGTGCCGTCGGCGCCGACCACCACCGCGCCGATGGGCACGTCGCGGGGACCCGCCGTCGCGGCAACCGCCAGCGCGGAACGGATCAGGTCTTCGTCAGGAATCACCGACCGAGGCGGTCGATCACCGCCGACAGCTGATCGGCGAAGCCCATCTCGCGGGCAATGCGGCCCAGCTGCTCGTCGGCGTACAGATCGGTCTCGTCGAGGATGACGCCCAACACCGCCTCGGGCAGGCCGATGTCGGAGAGCAGCCCTAAGTCGCCCTCCTCGAAGGGATCTGAATCCTCGAGGTCCTCCGGGTCGATGTCGGCGTCCAGCTTGTCGAGCACCTCGGCGGCGATGTCGTAGTCCAGCGCGGCGGTGGCGTCCGAGAGCAGCAACCGCGTGCCCGACGGCGCCGGCCGCACGATGACGAAGAATTCGTCGTCCACGTCGAGCAGCCCGAACACCGCGCCGGAGCTGCGCAGTTCGCGCAGTTCGGTCTCGGCGGCCGACAGGCTCGTCAGCGACTTGGGGGCCATCGGGGCGCAGCGCCACTGCCCCTCCTCACGCACCACCGCGACACCGAAACCGTCCGGCGTGTCCGCGGACAGGCCCTGGGCAGAGGCCCGTTGTGCTCCCATGGCCGCTTACGGTAGTCCCTGACCAGGCCCCCTGACCAGATGGAGCACCGGCGCCCCGACATCTGTGCGCGGCGTCGCGCGCCGGATGTGCCAACCTGGGAATGTGGCACACCCTCGCTCCCACCCTCGTTCGAAGACACCGGTGTGCGTGCTCGGGCTGGGACTGGTCGGCGGCTCGATCATGCGCGCCGCCACCGCGGCCGGCCGCGAGGTGTTCGGCTACAACCGCTCGATCGAAGGGGCGCAGGCCGCCACCGCCGACGGCTTCGACGCCGACACGGACCTGACCGCCACCCTGTCTCGGGCCGCCGACTCCGACGCGTTGATCGTGCTGGCGGTGCCCATGCCGGCGCTGCCGAGCATGCTTGCCCACGTCAAGGAGACGGCCCCGCGGTGCCCGTTGACCGACGTCACCAGCGTCAAGAAGGCGGTGCTCGACGAGGTCGTCGCCGCCGGCCTGCGGGACCGCTTCGTCGGGGGCCACCCGATGGCGGGCACCGCGCACTCGGGGTGGACCGCCGGCCACGCGGGCCTGTTCACCGGGGCCCCCTGGGTGGTCAGCGTCGACGACCATGTCGACCCGGTGGTGTGGGCGATGGTGATGACGCTGGCGCTGGACTGCGGCGCGGTCGTGGTGCCGGCCCGATCCGATGAACACGACGCCGCCGCGGCCGCCATCTCGCATCTGCCCCACCTGCTCGCCGAGGCGCTGGCCGTGGTCGCCGGGGACGTTCCGTTGGCCTTCGCGTTGGCCGCGGGATCGTTCCGCGACGGCACCCGGGTGGCGGCCACCGCCCCCGACCTGGTGCGGGCGATGTGCGAGGGCAACTCCGACCAACTGGTCCCGACGGCCGACCACGTCATCGAGTTGCTCCGGCGCGCCCGCGATTCGCTGGCCCACCACAATTCGGTCGCCGACCTCATCGAGGCCGGCCACGCCGCTCGCACCCGCTACGACAGCTTCCCGCGCACCGACATCTTCCACGTGGTGATCGGCGCGGAGAACTGGCGTCAGGAACTGGCCGCCGCCGGCCGGGCGGGCGGGGTGATCAGATCCGCTCTGCCAACCCTGGATAGTCCACGATGAATCCCTGCTCGTCGACGCTGACCGTGGTGTCGGAGATCGGCGAGTGCACCTTGATCTCGTCGCGGCTGCCGGTGCTGCTGTAGCTCACGGTGTCGGCGGTGATGGACATCTCCGGCACGTTGACGTAGACGACGGGCAGGGTGACCGAGGCCGCCCGCTCCTGCAGGCCGAGCCGCCGGATCGGCAGCGCGTTGAAGAACGGGCTGAACTCGACGTCGACGTCGAGGGCGCCGTTGTAGGCCGCGCGGTGCTCGCCCTGGGGGTCGGTGACCAGCCACATGTTCTCCTCGTCACGGGCGAAGGAGAAGACACGCTCACGCTCGGCCAGGGTGACGGTCATGCCGAGCCGCTTGGTGGCGCCGGTTTCGTCGGTCTGCAGGTCGTAGTAGGCGCCGAACGCCGGATTGGCGTCGGTGGCGGCGGCGACGATGCGGCCGTTGGCCTTGATTCTGTTGCCGGACACCTGGAGTCGTACCGATTCCATTCGGGAGACGTCCTGTGCGCGCCAGGTGAGCATCGCCTGCCACACTCGGCGAGACGGGTCAGAAGGGGCTGCGTTCACTCATCTACCGTAAGACGTCCCCGCCAACCGGTGCGGAAGTGGCCGGTATGTGCGCCGCAGCCGGCCGGTACCCGGCACCGACGCCCACACCGCCATGGCCAGCAGACCGTCGAGCACCAGCGCCAACGCGGCCACCGTCAGCGCCCCGACCAGGGCCAGGTGGAACTCGCGCTCCTTGATCCCGTCGATCAGGTACCGGCCCAGCCCGCCGAGGCTGGCATAGGCGGCCACCGTGGCGGTCGCGACCACCTGCAGCGTCGCGCTGCGCAGTCCACCCAGGATCAACGGCAGCGCATTGGGCACCTCGACGCGCAGCAGCACCTGCGACTCGGTCATGCCCATCGCCCGGGCGGCATCGACCACGGTGGGTTCGACGTTGGCGATGCCGGCATAGGTTCCGGCCAGCAGCGCGGGCACGCCCAGCAGCATCAGCGCCACCAGCGAGGGTCCCAGGCCCAGCCCGAACAGCAGCGTGCCGAACAGCAGCACGCCCAGGGTGGGCAGCGCGCGCAGCCCGTTGACGGCGCCCACCACCAGCAGGGTGCCGCGGCCGGTGTGCCCGATGAGCAGGCCGACGGGCACGGCGATCAGCGCCGAGGAGCCCACCGCGATGCCGGTGTACTCGAGATGCTCGAGGATGCGGGCCGCCAGCCCGACGGGGCCGGTCCAGTTGTCGGCGGTCAGCAGATACGCGATGGCCCGCTGCGCGAAGTTCACCGGGCACCCCCCACCACCGGCGCGACGACCGAGCGGCGGCCGCCGCCGCGCACCGCGTGCGCCCACGGGGTGGCCAGCCGGCCGCCCAGCACGATGAGGCCGTCGACGGCGACCGCCAGCGCGAACAGCGCGATGATGCCGGCCAGGATCTGATCGCTCTTGCCGGTCTGGTAGCCCTGGGTGAACCAGCTGCCCAGTCCGCCGATCCCGATCACCGAGCCGACCGAGACCATGGCGATGTTGGTCACCACCACCACCCGAAGCCCGGCGATCAGGACCGGAACCGCAAGCGGCAGTTCGACTTTCATCATCCGGGTGAGCCGCGGGTAGCCGACCGCGGTGGCGGCGTCGGATATCTGGGCGGGGACCGCGTCCAGCGCCTCAAGCACCGCCCGCACCAGCAGCGCGGCGGTGTAGGCGGTCAGGGCGACCATCACGTTGGCCTCGTCGAGGATGCGGGTTCCGATGATCATCGGCAACACCACGAACAGCGCCAGCGACGGGATGGTGAACACCACGCTGGCGACCGCCGTCGTCAGGCGCCGGGCAAACTGCCTGCGCTGCACCAGCATTCCCAGCGGCAGCGCGATCGCCAACCCGATCAGCACCGGCACCAGCGACAGCCGCAGGTGCACGATGGTGAGCCGGGCCGCGTCGTCGAGATGGGTGAACAGATAGTGCATCAGCGGCTCTTTCGCTGCGATTCCACCGCGGCCAGCACGTCGGCGGCCAGCACACCGCCGATCACCCTGCCGTCGTCGTCGACGGCGACACCGATTCCCGACGGCGACGACAGCGCGGCGTCCAGCGCCTGGCTCAGGTTGCCCCGTGGCCGAAACAGCGATCCGACGCCGGTCATGCTGTCGGACAGCGCCAGGCCGTCGCGGTGTCGGCGCAGGCCCTCGGCGTCGATCCAGCCCAGCGGCGCCCCGGCCTCGTCGACCACGACGGCCCAACCATCGAAAACATCTGCACCCGACAGGTTTTCGGCGGACAGGCGGGGGACGTCGTGCACCGGCAGCCCGGCGGCGTCGATGAGTTGCAGCCATCGGTAGCCACGGCCCAGACCGATGAACCTCGACACGAAGTCGTTTGCCGGGCGGGACAGCAGCCGGGCGGGCTCGTCGCACTGCTGCAACACGCCACCCTTGAACACCGCGACCCGTTCGCCGAGCCGCAGCGCCTCGTCGATGTCGTGCGTGACGAAGACGATGGTTTTGTGCAATTCGTTTTGCAGCCGCAGTATTTCGTTTTGCAGGTCGTGACGCACCACCGGATCGACGGCGGAGAACGGCTCGTCCATCAGCAGGATCGGCGGGTCGGCGGCCAGCGCGCGGGCCACGCCGACCCGTTGTTGTTCCCCGCCGGAGAGCTGGGCGGGATAGCGCTGGGCCAACTTGACGTCCAGCCCGACGCGCTCGAGCACCTGGTAGGCCGCCTTGCGGGCGGCCCGCCGGCGCTGGCCGCGCAGCACGGGAACCGTTGCCACGTTGTCGATCACCCTCTGGTGCGGCATCAGCCCGGCATGCTGGATGACGTAGCCGATGCCCAGGCGCAGTTTGACCGGGTCGAGGGTGGACACGTCGACACCGTCGATGCTGATGGTGCCGGACGTCGGCTCGATCATCCGGTTGATCATGCGCAGCGCGGTGGTCTTGCCGCTGCCGGAGGATCCGACGAAGACGGTCAGCTTGCCGGTGGGCACGGTCAGGCTGAGCCGGTCCACGGCGGCGGTCCCGTCCGCGAACACCTTGCTGACGTTGTCGAAGACGATCACGTCAAGGTCCGATCGGGTGGTTGAATCCGTTGTCCCGCACCCAGTTTCGGGCAGCCTGGTCGGGGTCGACGCCCGAGTTCCCCGACACCGCGGCGTTGAGCCCGGCCACGCCGGGGGTGGTCAGCTTGGCCGACACCGCGTCCAGCACCAGCTTGAGCCGCTCCGAGCGCTTCTGTGAATTGACCAGCGGCACAACGTTTCCGGCCATGAAATTGTGCTCGGGATCGTCGAGTGCCACCAGGTGGTGCTGCGGTATGGCCGGCGATGTGGTGAAGATGTTGGCGGCGTTCACCCGTCCCTCCAGCAGCGCGCGCACGGTGACCGCGCCGCCGCCGTCGTCGATCGCGATGAAGTTGCCCGGTTTGATGTCCAGCCCGTATTTCTGCCGCAGCCCCGGCAGGCCGGCCGGCCGGGTGGCGAACGCCGAGGGCGCCCCGAATCGCACGTCGGCCGAGTGCGGGGCCAGATCGCCGATCGTCCTCAGGTTCCAGGAGTTCGCCGCTTGGCTGGTCACGCTGACGGTGTCGGTGTCGGTGGCCGGAGCCGGCGTCAGGATCGACAGGTCGGCGGGCAGGCGCCGGTGCAGCTCCTGCTCGACCGCATCCAGGGTGGTCGCGCTCGACGCGGGCTCGAAATACAGCAAGAGGTTGCCGATGTATTCGGGCACCAGATCGATGGAATGGTCTTTTATCGCAGGGATATACGTCTCCCGGCTGCCGATCCCCATCCGCTTTCCGACGTCGAAACCGTTGGCCTGCAAGGCTTGTGCGTAGATCTCGGCGATGATCTGCGATTCCGGGAAGTCCCCGGAGCCGACCACGATCGAGTCGGGGCTGCGCACCTGCGCTCCCAGCGGGTCGGAATTGCTGCACGCCGCAACGACGAACATCGTCGTCAGCAACACCGCCACCGGCCTGACCACGGCAGGCACGCGCAGCCGCATCGTCATACCGCCGACCTTAACTTCCCGACCCCCACCCGCCGGCCCGCGCGGACCCGTTACGGGAATCGGTTTCATTCTGCGCTGGATGGGGCAAAGATGGCAGCATGAGCAGCCACACCCCTGACTCGCCCGGCCAGCAGCCCCCGAAACCAACCCCTGCGGGCAAGGCCCCCGCACCCGCCAAGGAACCGGCGATCGGGTTCACCCGCGCCGGCGCACTGTGGTCGTCGCTGATCGCCGGCTTCGTGATCCTGATTCTGTTGCTGATCTTCATCACCCAGAACACGGCGCCGACGGCCTTCCGGTTCCTGGGCCTGCACTGGAGCCTGCCGCTGGGGGTGGCGATCCTGCTGGCCGCGGTGGTCGGCGGGCTGATCACGGTGGCGGTCGGCACTGCGCGGATCCTGCAGCTGCGCCGCGTGGCGAAAAAGCAGCACGCGGCCGGCGGGCGCTAGCCGGGCAGCTTGGCCAATTCGGCCAGGCCGCGCGAGATCAGCGGCGCCACCACCTCGGGCGTGTGCTCGGCGGCGTCGCCCAGGCCGCGGGCCTGATCCGACATCCGGCGACGGAAGTCGATGCCCGCGGCGATGATGGCGAGTTTGAAATACGCCAACGCCATGTAGAACTCCCAATGCGCCAGCGGTATCCCGGCCACCAGCGAATAGCGGTCGGCCAGTTCGTCGGCCGTCGGCAACAACGGCGACGTCCACGCGGCCTGCGCGTTGACGATCAGGTCCAGCGCGGGATCGCGGTACACACACATCAGGGCGGCATCCGAGAGCGGATCCCCCAGCGTGGACAGCTCCCAGTCGACGACGGCGCGCACCTTGGTCGGGTCGTCGGCGTCCAGGATCGTGTTGTCGATCCGGTAGTCGCCGTGCACGATCGAGGTGCGGCTCTGCTGCGGAATGGCCTGGCCCAGACCGGAATGCAGGCGCTCCACGTCGGCGTCGCGCCGGTCCTCGGGCAGCCGCACCAGCGCCCATTGCGACCCCCAGCGGCGCACCTGACGCTCGAGATAACCGCTGGGCTTGCCGAAGTCGGCCAGGCCCACGGCGTCCGGATCGACGCTGTGCAGATCGACCAGCACCCGGATCAGCGAGTCGACGCAGCCTTCGATCACGGTGTGGCTGAACGACTCGAGCTGGGCGCGGCGGCGCACCACCTGGCCGGCAACGAATTCGACGATCTGGAACGGCGCGCCCAGCACCGACTCGTCCTCGCACAACCCGATCGTGCGGGCCACCGGAACCGGTGTGTCCTGCAGCGCGGCCACCACCCGGTATTCGCGGGCCATGTCGTGCGCCGACGGCGTCAACCCGTGCAGCGGCGGGCGCCGCACCAACCAGCTGGTGGCGTCGTCGTACACCCGGAACGTCAGGTTGGAACGGCCGCCGGAGATGAACTCCGCGCGCAACTCGCCGTCGCGGCCGATGCCGAGCGAACGCAGGTAGGAATCCAGCGCCGCCAGGTCGAGCCCTTCGAGTTGGTCAGCTGAGGTCACCGAACTTGTCTACCATCGCCGGCCCGCACCCCGTTCACCACCTTTGATTTCGGGGCAGCAGGTCCCAGACGTGTTCGGTGGTGTTGACCGCGGCCACGGTCGCCTGGCCGGACCGCGAGAACAGCAGCCGGGTCACCGACGCGTAGTCGACGGGGAAGGACAACAGCCGGGCCGTGCCGAGGATCTCGTGCAGCAGCACGTTGATCACCCCGCCGTGGCTGAACACCGCGACGGTGTCCTCGGGGTCGGCCGCCGCGACGAGGTCGTCGACCGCGGCGCGCACCCGGGCGCGGAACGCGTCCTCGTCGACCGCGCTGGGCAGGTGCCCCTGCGCCAAACGCGCCCACTCCTCCGGCATTTCGTCGCGGATCTGTTCGACGGGGATGTACACCGGCAGGTCGCGGTCGTATTCGGCGAACCGGTCGTCGATCTCGACGCTTAGCCCGCGGTCGGCCGCCACCGGTGCCGCCGTCTGCACGGCGCGGCGCTGCGGACTGCTCACCACCCGCGAAATGGGAAAGCGCTCAAGCGCCTTGGGCAGCCGCTCGATTTGGGCCAACCCATCCGCGGACAGGTCCGGGTCGGAGCCTTGGCCGTGTTCGCTGCGCAGCGGCAGCGCGTGCCGGACCAGAAGCACTTGCATATTTCTTCCCGTCGTTCGATGGTGGGCAGCGCCAGTTTCTCATCGCGTCCGCTGACGCCGATTCCGAGGAGCACCCATGACGCAGCCGGACACGGATTGGGACGCCGCCTACCGCCAGGCGGCCCCACCCCCGTGGAGCATCGGGCGGCCCCAGCCGGAGCTGGAGCGGCTCATCGACGAGGGCAAGTTCCGCAGCGACGTGCTGGACTCCGGCTGCGGCCACGCCGCCCTCTCGCTGCGGCTGGCCGCGCTCGGCCACACCGTCGTCGGCCTGGACGCCAGCGCCACCGCGATCGCCGAGGCGACCGCCGCGGCCGCCGCACAGGGCCTGACCACCGCGACTTTCGCGCGCGCCGACGTCACCGACTTCGCCGACTATCCGCCCGGTTCGGAGGGCCGCTTCGCCACCATCGTGGACAGCGGGCTGTTCCACGCGCTGCCGCCGCAGCGGCGTCAGGACTATCTGCGGTCGATCTTCCGCGCGGCCGCTCCGGGGGCCGCGCTGTACATCCTGGCCTTCGCCGCCGGGGCGTTGGCGCCGGCCCACCCGGACCGGCCGGGCCCGCAGGGTTTCACCGAAACCGAGCTGCGCGAAGCGGTTTCGGTGCTCTGGCACATCGACGACCTGCGCGCGGCGCGGGTGTACGGCAACGACGACTCGGCCGGGGCGCCGGACAGCCCGCTGGCGCATCTGGAACGCGACGGCGAGGGCCACTTCATGGCGCCCGGATTTCTGGTGAGCGCGCACAAGCCGGATTGAGCCCCCTACGGCGGGAGAATGCTATTCTCCGTGAGGAGATTGGGGTGTGCAGCGATGGCCGGACAACGCGGTGGGGTCGAATCGGGGCTGGACGCGGGCGTTCTGGCCCGCTGGCTGGACGCGAACGACGCACCGGGCAGCGGCGAAGACGCCCGGCTGACCCCGTTGCAGGGCGGCTCCCAGAACACCCTCTACCTGATCGAGCGCGGCCCGGCGCGGATGGTGCTGCGCATGCCGGGTGCCCGGGCGGACGCCGCCCGCATCGACGGGCTACTGCGCGAGATCCGCTTGGTGCGCGCACTGTCCGGGACCGACGTCCCGCACGCGGCGCTCATCGCCGCCGACGACACCGGGACCGTGCTCGGAATGCCGTTCTACGTCATGGCGGCGATCGACGGGTGGAGCCCGATGGACGGCGGGTGGCCCGCGCCGTTCGACACCGACCCGCGGGCGCGGCGCGGGCTGGCGTTCCAACTGGTCGAGGGCGCCGCCAAGCTGGGCCGGGTGGATTGGCGCAAGCAAGGACTCGAGGGCTTCGGCCGCCCGGACGGATTCCACGAGCGGCAGGTCGATCGCTGGCTGGCGTTTCTCGACGCCTACCGGGTCCGCGAGCTGCCCGGCCTGGACGAGGCCTCCGACTGGCTGCGCCGCAACCGTCCGGCGCACTACCGGCCCGGCATCATGCACGGCGACTACCAGTTCGCCAATGTGATGTTCGCGCACGGCGAGCCGGCGCGCCTGGCCGCCATCGTGGACTGGGAGATGACGACCGTCGGGGATCCGCTGCTCGATTTGGCGTGGTGCCTGCTGGGCTACGACGGTGAAAACCCGCGGGAGGACGGGTTCTATCTCGACATGCGCGGGATGCCTTCGCGCAGCGAGCTGCTGGAGCACTACGAATCCGTCAGCGGCCTGTCCACCGAGAACATCGACTACTACCTGGTGCTGGCCAACTGGAAGCTGGGCATCGTGCTGGAGAAGACGTACGCGGCGGGGGTGCGCGGTGGCTCTCGACACCAAGGAGTCGACCCCAAGATCACCGAGGCGTTCGGGGCGATGATCCCGCAGCTGATCGCGACGGCGGCCGAGCTGGCCCGGCAGCTGGGAAACTGAAATGAGTTATGCCGAATGGCTTTTCGACCTCACGGATCGGGTGGTCCTGATCACCGGCGGCAGCCGCGGACTGGGACGCGAGATGGCCTTCGGCGCGGCCCGCTGCGGCGCGGACGTGGTGATCGCCAGCCGCAACCTGGACAACTGCGTCGCCACCGCGCAACAGATCGAGCACGAGACGGGCCGGCGCGCCATGGCGTATCAGGTGCACGTCGGGCGCTGGGACCAACTCGACGGGCTGGTCGAGGCCAGCTACGACCGGTTCGGCAAAATCGACACGCTGATCAACAACGCGGGCATGTCGCCGTTGTACGACAAGCTGACCGACGTCACCGAGAAGCTGTTCGACGCCGTGGTCAACCTCAACCTCAAGGGCCCGTTCCGGTTGTCGGCGTTGGTCGGTGAGCGCATGGTGGCGGCCGGCCGCGGCTCGATCATCAACGTGAGCACCGCCGGGTCGCTGCGGCCGACGCCGGACATCGTCCCCTACGCCGCGTCCAAGGCCGGGCTCAATGCCATGACCGAAGCGCTGGCCAAGGCGTTCGGACCGGCGGTGCGGGTCAACACCCTGATGGCCGGGCCGTTTCTGACCGACGTGAGCAAGGCCTGGAATCTGGAAGCGGCGCAAGAGAATCCGTTCCGCCACCTCGCGCTGCAGCGCGCCGGGGATCCGCGTGAAATCGTCGGCGCCGCACTGTTTTTGGCCTCCGATGCGTCCAGCTTCACCACCGGCTCGATCCTGCGGGCCGACGGTGGAATCCCCTGATCCCGATGAGGAGCGATTGAGATGTCCTGGGACTTTTCTACCGAGCCGGAGTTCGAGGAGAAGCTGGAGTGGATCCGCGGGTTCGTCCGCGACGAGGTGGAACCGCTCGAGGTGCTCTTTCCCGGCTGTGAATTCCTGCCGCTGAACGACGATCGGCGCCGGATCGTCGACCCGCTCAAACAGCAAGTGCGCGACAAGGGGTTGTGGGCACCGCATCTGGGTCCGGAACTGGGCGGGCAGGGCTTCGGCGCCGTCAAGCTGACGCTGATCAACGAGATCCTGGGCCGCAGCCCCTGGGCGCCGATCGTGTTCGGTACCCAGGCGCCCGACACCGGCAACGCCGAGATCATCGCCCGGTTCGGCACCCAGGCGCAAAAGGACCGCTACCTGGCGGGGCTGCTGTCCGGGGAGATCTTTTCCTGCTTCTCGATGACCGAACCGCAGGGCGGTGCCGACCCGCGGGTGTTCACCACCCGCGCCGTCCGCGACGGTGACGAGTGGGTGATCACCGGGCGAAAGTACTTCTCCTCCAACGCATCCGTCGCCTCGTTCTTCATCATCGTCGCGATCACCGATCCCGACGTGCCGGTGCACACCGGCGCCTCGACGTTTTTGATCCCGGCCGGCACCGCGGGGCTGGTGCTGGAGGCCAACCACCACCTGGTGGGCGCCGACCCGCACGAACCGGGGCATTCCCTGGTGCACTACAACGATGTGCGGGTGCCCGCCGACGCCCTGCTCGGCGAGCCCGGGCAGGGCTTCTTGATCCTGCAGACCCGGCTGGCCGGCGGGCGGCTGCATCACGCGATGCGCTCCATCGGGATGGCGCAACGCGCGGTCGAGATGATGTCACGGCGGGCGAAAAGCCGTTTCACCCAAGGCAGTTTGCTGGCCGACAAGCAAATGGTGCAGGAGTTCGTCGCGGACTCCTATACCGAGCTGATCCCGTTCCGGCTGACCGTGCTGCACGCGGCGTGGCTGATCGACAACGGCGACGAGCGCGCCGCCCGCGCCGAGATCGCCGCCTGCAAGATCCTGGCCTCGCAGGTGCTGAAATCGATTGCGCTGCGGGCCATTCAGGTGCACGGCGCGCTGGGGCTCACCGACCAACTGCCGCTGGTCAACGTGCTGCTCGGCGGGATCGCCCTGGGCCTGGTCGACGGGCCCACCGAGGCGCACAAGGTGAACCTGGCCCGGATGCTGCTCAAGGGGTATGAGGCCGACGACGGCGACTGGCCCAGCGAGATGCTCGACGTGCGGCGCGCGGCAGCCCGCGCCAAATATGGTGAGCTCGTTGATTTCTGACCGGGTGACCGCGGCGGTCGAACGCGCGCTCGACGACCGCCAGCGGGAGGCCACCGAGGAGGTGGAGCGCATCCTGGCCGCCGCGGTGCGCGTCATGGAACGCGTCGCACCCGAGCCGCCGCGGGTCAGCGACATCGTCGCCGAGGCCGGTTCGTCGAACAAGGCGTTCTACCGGTATTTCGCCGGCAAGGACGAGCTGATCCTGGCCGTGATGGAGCGCGGGGTGGCCATCGTGGTGTCCTATCTCGAGCACCAGATGGCCAAGGAGGCCACGCCGCGGGGCAAGATCGCCCGCTGGATCGAGGGCACGCTGGCGCAGGTCGCCGACCCGCACCTGATCAGCATGACCCGGGCGGCGGCCGGTCAGATGTCGGCGGGCACCAGTTGGCGCGCGGCCGACCAGGAGATGATGCGGCCCCTTCGCGAACTGCTCGTCGAACCCGTTGCGGCGCTGGGCAGTAGCGATGTCGACCGCGACGTCGAGGCGGTGTTCAGCTGCACGGCGGCGACCCTGCGCCGCTACGTGGGCTCGGCGCAGCAGCCCGCGCCGGACGACATCGCCCACGTGGTGCGGTTCTGTTTGCGTGGACTGGGGGTGCGCTGATGCGGGCGGTCGTCTGCCGTTCCTACGGCACACCGGAGGACCTGGTGCTCGACGAGGTGCCCGACCCGGTGCCCGGCCCCGGCCAGCTATTGGTTCGGGTCCGCGCGGCCGCGGTCAACTTCCCCGACGTGCTGTTCATCGCCGGCAAATATCAGGTGAAGATTCCGCCGCCGTTCATTCCCGGCAACGAGATCGCCGGCGAGGTCATCGCCGCCGGCGAAGGCGCCCGGTTCCTTCCGGGGCAGCGGGTGGCCGGAACCACGTTCGGGGCGTTCGCCGAGCAGGCGCTGCTGAATGCCGATCAGGCCGAGCCCATCCCCGACGACGCCGACTTCGCCTCCGCCGCGGCCTTCGGCGTCACCTACCGCACCGCCTATCACGCGCTGCGCTCGACCGCCGGTGTGACGGCGGGAGATTGGGT
This sequence comes from Mycobacterium sp. MAC_080597_8934, assembly GCF_000523975.1. Classification (NCBI taxonomy): domain Bacteria; kingdom Bacillati; phylum Actinomycetota; class Actinomycetes; order Mycobacteriales; family Mycobacteriaceae; genus Mycobacterium; species Mycobacterium sp. MAC_080597_8934. The sequence continues at coordinate 22,081 of NZ_JAOS01000050.1, forward strand.
GGTGGTGCTCGGCGCCGCGGGCGGGGTCGGGCTGGCCGCCGTGGATCTGGCGGTCGCGATACAGGCCCGGGTGTTGGCCGCCGCGTCGAGCCCGGAGAAGCTCGAGCTGTGCCGGCGGCGCGGTGCGGAGGCGACGGTGGATTACGACCGCGAGGACCTCAAGACGCGGATCCGGGAGCTCACCGGCGACCGCGCCCGCGTGGTCCTGGACCCGGTCGGCGGGCCCTACTCGGAGCCGGCCCTGCGCGGCCTGGCCCGCGGCGGCACCTTCGTCACCCTGGGCTACGCGTCCGGCACCATCCCGGCCATTCCGCTCAATCTCGTTTTGCTCAAGGACATCTGCGTGCGCGGCATGGAGATCCGCACCTTCATGACCGACCGGCCCGACGACGCCGTGCGCGACCTGACGGAGTTGTCGCAGATGTTCGCCGCCGGCACCGTCCGGCCGTACATCGGAGCGCGGTTTCCGCTCGAGCGGACCGCCGCGGCGTTGCGGCACGTCGCCGACCGCAAGGTGCTGGGCAAGGTGGTGATCGACGTCGCGTGAGCGGCGGCGCTACGGCGTGACGATGTTGAAGTCCGGGTCCGGCGCGTCGAGCGCTCCCACCAACGCCTGCAGCGCACCCCGATCGCCGGTGAGCTCCAGACCCGGCGAGGCGAAGTCCCCCGCCGCCAACGCCAGCAGCCGAATCTTGTTGGCCAGTCGCACCGTAACGGTCGCGGTCGCGGGATCCGCCGGCACCTTGCGTTGCACCAGCACGCCGTTGCGCAGGGCGAGCCGATGGTTGACCGCCGTGTCGGCAAGGGTGACGTCGACGGTGATGTCGAGGCCCCAGCTGCGTGGCCCGTTGACCCGGATGGCCAGGCCGTCGAAGATCTGCTCCGGGGTCAGCTGGGCAAGCATGGTGGGCGAGGTGACCTGCCCGGCGGTGCCGAAATTGCCGTCGCGCAGCTCCGTTGCGCCGCTGAGGAAGAAGTTGCGCCAGGTCGCGTTCTCCGCGCCGTAGGCCAGCTGCTCGAGCGTGTCGGCGTAGAGCTCGCGGGCGCCGGCGTGCTCACCGTCGGTGAACATCGCGTGGTCCAAAAGGGTTGCCGCCCAACGGTAATCACCGGAGTCGAACGCCTGCTGGGCGAGGTCGACGACCCGGTCGATGCCGCCCATCGCAGCGACATAGCGGGGCCCCAGCGCCTCGGGGGGATGGGGCCACAGCCGGGCCGGGTTGCCGTCGAACCAGCCCATGTAGCGCTGGTAGATCGCCTTGACGTTGTGGCTGACCGACCCGTAGTACCCCCGCGCGTGCCAGGCCCGCTCGAGAGCCGGTGGTAGCCGGAACATTTCGGCGATCTCGACACCGGTGTGACCCTGGTTGAGCAGGCGCAGTGTCTGGTCGTGCAGATACGCGTACAGGTCGCGCTGCAGCGACAGGAATTCGACGATGCCGTCTCGCCCCCACGTCGGCCAGTGATGGGAGGCGAACACGACGTCGGCGCGGTCGGCGAAGGTGTCGATGGCCTCGGTGAGGTAGCCGGACCAGGCGCGCGGGTCGCGCACCAGCGCGCCGCGCAGGGTCAGCAGGTTGTGCAGGTTGTGGGTGGCGTTCTCGGCCATGCACAGGGCGCGGAATTGCGGGAAGTAGAAATGCATTTCGGCGGGCGCCTCGGTGCCGGGCGCCATCTGGAACTCGATCTCGACGCCGTCGATCGTGTGTGTCTCCCCCGTCTCGCGGATGTCGATGGTCGGCACGATGAGGGCCACCTCGCCCATGGAGGCGGCCTGCCCGAGCCCACAGCCCACATGGTCGCGGGGCCCGCGCGGCAGCAGCGTCCCGTACATGTAGGTGGCGCGGCGCAGCATCGCCGGGCCGGCGTAGACGTTCTCCTGCACCGCATGTTCGACGAAACCCTCCGGCGCCAGCACCGCCACCCGGCCGGCATCGACCTCGGCTTGGGTGGTGACGCCCAGGACGCCGCCGAAATGGTCGACGTGGCTGTGGGTGTAGATCACCGCGACCACGGGCCGGTCGCCGCCGCGATGCGTGCGGTACAGCGTCAGCGCCGCCGCGGCCACCTCGGTGGACACCAGCGGATCGATGACGATGATGCCGGTGTCGGTTTCCACCAACGTGACGTTGGAGATGTCAAGGCCGCGAACCTGATAGATGCCCGGAACCACTTCGTAGAGGCCATGTTTGGCGGCCAGCGTGGACTGCCGCCACAGGCTGGGATGCACCGACGTGGGCGCGGGCCCGTCCAGGAAGGCGTAGGCGTCGTTGTCGAACACCACGCGGCCGTCGGCGCCCCGCACCACGCACGGCGACAACGCGGCGATGAATCCACGATCGGCGTCGCGGAAATCCGCGTCGTCGGAAACGGCAGCACGCATGCGCGATGGGCCGCCTCGATGACCGGGCTGGGAGGTTTGTGGTCCATCACAACAACCTTGCCACCAACGCGGCCTTAACCGAATCGAAACAATTTCGCCGAACCTCTTTTGCGCAACCCGGCAAACCCGCATACTGCGCAGACGGCCCTCAATGCCGAGGACCGCAACTTTCGGGCAAAGGAGAACAGGTGAAGCGTCAACTGACGATCGCGGTCGCGGGCGCGGCAATTCTTGCCGCGGGTGTTTCCGGCTGTTCGAGTGGCAACAAGTCGGCTCCCAGCAGTTCCGCGAGCAGCTCGAGCACCAGTGCGTCGGCGAGCAGCGGCGGGGCGGCCGGGACCAAGGTCATCATCGACGGCAAGGACCAGAACGTCAGCGGTTCGGTCGTGTGCACGAATGCCGGTGGCACCGTCAATATCGCGATCGGTGGCGCGGCGACCGGCATCGCCGCCGTGCTCAGCGACGGCAACCCGCCCCAGGTGAAATCCGTTGGGCTGGGCAATGTCAACGGCGTGACGCTCGGATACACCTCGGGCACCGGCCAGGGCAACGCGTCGGCCGAGAAGAACGGCAACAGCTACAAGATCACCGGCACCGCGACCGGGGTCGACATGGCCAACCCGCTGCAGCCGGTCAACAAGCCGTTCGAGATCGATGTGACCTGCAACAGCTGACCTACGCCGACGCGTGCGGTTGCCATCCGTTGGGTGGCAACCGCACCGTGAACTCGGTGTGGGCCGGCGAGCTGTTCACCGAGATCGTCCCGTTGTGCGCCTTGACCACCGCCGAGACGATGGCCAGGCCCAGCCCGGTGCTGCCACCCTTGCGCGACCGCGAGGAGTCGCCGCGGGCGAACCGTTCGAACACCTCCGACTGCAGCTCCGCCGGAATGCCCGGCCCGTTGTCGATGACCTGCAGCACGGTGTGCGCCGGCTCGGTGCTCAGCCGGGTGGTCACCACGGTGCCCGCGCCGGTGTGCACCCGCGCGTTGGCGAGCAGGTTGGTCAGCACCTGGTGCAGCCGCGCCGCATCCCCGGTGACCACCACCGGTTCCTCGGGCAGGTCCAGTTCCCACTGATGGTCGGGACCGGCGACGTGGGCGTCGTTGACCGCGTCCACCGCCAGCCGGGACAGGTCGACCGGTTCGCGCTCCAGCGGGCGGCCGGAATCCAGCCGCGCCAGTAGCAGCAGGTCCTCGACCAGCCGGGTCATCCGCTCGGTCTCCGAGGCCACCCGGCTCATCGCCTGCGCCACCGCCTCGCGGTCGTCGCCCATGCGCTGGGTCAGCTCGGTGTAGCCGCGGATCGCGGCCAGCGGGGTGCGCAGTTCGTGGCTGGCGTCGGCGACGAACTGGCGTACCCGGGTCTCGCTGGCCTGGCGCGCCGACAGCGCGTCGGCGATGTGGTCGAGCATCCGGTTGAGCGCGGCGCCGAGCTGGCCCACCTCGGTGGACGGGTTGGCGTCCGATTCCCGTACCCGCACCGGCAATTCGACCTCGCCGCGGGCCAGCGGCAGGTCGGCCACCTCGCGCGCGGTTTGTGCCACCCGGCGCAACGGCGCCAGTGCCCGCCTGATGATCACCACCCCGGCGATGGTGGCGGCCGCCAGCGCGATCACGGTGACGATCCCGAAGATGACCAGCATCCGGATCAGGGTGGCGTCGATGTTGGCCATCGACAGGCCGGTGACGATGATGTCGCTGCCGTTGCGGCTGGGGGCGGCGACGACGCGGTAGCGGCCCAGACCGTCCAGGTTCACGGTGACCGGTGCGCGGCTGCCGGCGATCTGTTCGAGTTGGGTTTGGGCGGTCGACGTCAGCGCGTCCCGGGTGCCGCTGCTGGTCAGGTAGCCGGCGTCGACGGTCTTGCCGTGGCTGACCACCGCGGCGACCATGCCCGCCGGCTGCCCCGGGGCGTCCAGGAACCGCGGGCCGGGGCCCGGCCTCGGATACGGCGAGTGCTCGTGGCGCGGATGGTTGGGCTCGGGGTACATCAGCGCCGAACGGAACGAGGTTCCGGCGAGTTGGCCGTCGAGCTGCTTGACCAGGTGATGGTTCAGCGCCAGTTCGGTGACCGCGGTGATGCCCAGACACACCAGCGCCAGCACGACGATCTGTCCGACCAGCAGCCGCAGCCGTAGCGACCAGACCCGGCGCGTGTCAGCCAATGGTCGCGACCCGCTGCGCCCGGCTTCGCCGCGCTTGCGATCGCTCCTAGCCAATGGTCGCGACCCGCTGCGCCCGGCTTCGCCGCGCTTGCGATCGCTCCTAGCCAATGGTCGCGACCCGCTGCGCCCGGCTTCGCCGCGCTTGCGATCGCTCCTAGCGGGCGGGCTTGAGGACATAACCCGCGCCGCGCAGGGTGTGGATCATCGGCTCCCGACCGTTGTCGATCTTCTTACGCAGATAGGAAATGTAGAGCTCGACGATGTTGGATCGGCCGCCGAAGTCGTAGCTCCACACCCGGTCCAGGATCTGAGCCTTACTCAGCACCCGCTTGGAGTTGCGCATCATGAACCGCAACAGCTCGAACTCGGTGGACGTCAACGAGATCGGCTCACCGGCGCGGGTGACCTCGTGGCTGTCCTCGTCGAGCACCAGGTCGCCGACCACCAGCTGCGCGCCGCTGTCCACGGTCGTCACGCCGGTGCGCCGCAGCAGGGCCCGCAACCGAAGCACCACCTCTTCGATGCTGAACGGTTTGGTGACGTAGTCGTCGCCGCCGGCGGTCAGGCCCGCGATCCGGTCCTCCACCGCGTCCTTGGCGGTCAGCAATAGCACCGGCAGCTGGGGGTTCTCCTCCCGCAGCTTGTGCAGCACGTCCAGCCCGCTCATGTCGGGCAGCATCACGTCGAGGACCACCACGTCGGGTCGCTGGTTGCGGGCGGCGGCGATGGCCGAGGCGCCGTCGCTGGCGGTGGCGATGTTCCAGCCCTCGTAGCGCAGCGCCATCGACACCATTTCGGCCAGCACGGCTTCGTCGTCGACGACCAGGACATTGATCGGGTTGCCGTCGGCGCGGCACATGACGACCCGCTCGGCTGAGGCTCGCGGCTGGCTCACATGTCCCAGTATCCGCTGCGGGCTGAGCTGCGGCTATGCCCTACCTTTGCGTGGCCTGTGAAACGCCCGGGCGGTCAGTACCAGTAGCGCCGGCCGGCGACCGGGCGACCGATCGAGCCCAGGATCCACAGCACCGCGCCGATCACCAGCAGCACGATGCCCAGCGTGGACAGCACGGGCACGTGGAAGAAATACCCGAGCACCAGCAGCACAATTCCTAAGATGACCATTTCGATTCCTTCGGGTCGCGGTTAGATGTTGATCGATTGCATCGAACTTGGTTGCGGCAGATGGCAATCCGTAACTTTCGGGTTGACGCCGAAGTAATTCAACGGTCCGGCGATCACGGTCACCGCAACCGTGCCCGCCGACGCGCATGTCGTTTGGTCGTTTTTGAAGTAATCACGCTGCCACGCCGCGAAAACCCCGATCAGCAACCACACCAACGCGACCGTTCCGATGATCCCGCTGCCACGCATCGTGACCTCCAAGGTGGTCGAGAAGAAGATTTCTCGTGACAGCTGAAATTACCCGTTGGACCCATGTTTAAACATGCATTTGGTTATGCCCGGGACCGCCGCTGAATTCGGACGGCCCGCGCCGGGTCCGTGAAATTAACGGCGCCGCTTACGATGTCGGCGTTCGACTCAGCCCGCCCGCCGCTGCGCGGACACGTAGAGGGTGGGCGGCATCGAATCCTGGGCCCCCTGCGGAATGCTGCGGCCGTAGCGGGCCATCAACTCCGCAAACGTCGCCGTCGAGACGTCCCACCCGCGCTCGCGCAGCCAGCTGTCGACCGGCGTGCGCTCCTCGGGATACCACAGGTCGTCGAAGTCGGTGATCTCGGCGTCGACCAGTTTGGCCGCCGCGGCGCGCATCCGCCGCATGTCCTCGCGCTGGCGGGCCAGCCGGTCGGGATCGGTGAATCCCGAGTCGGGCACGTTGGACGCCAGCCGACTGCCCGGCACGCTCAGCGCATCGATCCGCTCGAACAGCAGGTCCTGGGCCTGCGCCGGCAGGTAACGAACCAGCCCTTCGGCCGACCACACCGCCGGCCGCGAAGCGTCAAATCCGGCCTCCTGCAACGCTTTTGGCCAGTCCTGACGCAGATCGATGGGCACGTTGACCAGTTCCGCCTTGGGCTGGGCGCCGTGCTCGCGCAACGTGGTCGACTTGAATTCCAGCACCTTGGGCTGGTCGAGCTCGTAGACGACGGTGCCGTCCGGCCACGGTAGCCGCCAGCTGCGCGCGTCCAGGCCGGCGGCCAGGATCACCACCTGCCGCACTCCGGCGTCGGCCGCGGCGAGGAAGAACTCGTCGAAGAACGCGGTCCGGGTGGCCATGAAGTCGATCATCAGCTGCAGCCGGCCGCGCAGGTCCGGCTCGAGGTCGTCCGCCTTGGTCAGCAGCGCCGGGTCGGCATAGATGCTCCACATCCCCTTGCCGGCGGCCTCGACGAAAATGCGCGCGAACGGGTCGCTGATGAGCGGGTTTTCGCTTTCAGTCTCCGCCGCGCGGGCGGCGGCCACACCCAGTGCGGTGGCGCCCACGCTTTGGGTGATGTCCCAGGAATCGTTGTCGGTCCGCGGCATACCGGCCATTGTTCCAGCCGCTGTCCTAGTCTTCTTCCCAGACGGTCGACGGCTTCTTCCCGGACGGTCGACAGGTTGCAAGGGAGTGCGATGACGCCCACCTCACCCGAGGGCATGACCGTGGACGCGGTGGACCTACCGGCGGTCGCCGACTGGATGTCGGCGCAGGGACTCGGCGAGGGCCCGCTGCATGACGTCGCCACCCTGACCGGCGGCACCCAGAACGTCATGCTGCGGTTCAGCCGGGCCGGCCGGTCCTACGTGTTGCGCCGCGGGCCGCGGCACCTGCGCCCGCGCAGCAACAACGTGATTTTGCGGGAGACGAAAGTCCTTGCCGCCCTGGCTGGTTCGGATGTGCCCCGCCCGCACCTGATTGCCGTGTGCGACGACCCCGGCGTGCTGGGCGACGCGGTGTTCTATCTGATGGAACCGGTGGACGGATTCAACGCCGGCGAGGGGCTGCCGCCGCTGCACGCCGGCAATCCGCAGGTGCGCCACCAGATGGGCCTGTCGATGGCCGACGCGCTGGCCAAGCTGGGCGCCGTCGACCACGTGGCCGTCGGCCTTGCCGACTTCGGCAAGCCGGAGGGCTTCCTGGAACGGCAGGTGCCGCGCTGGCTTTCGGAATTGGAGTCCTACAGCCAATACGACGGCTATCCCGGGCCGCAGATCCCCGGCATCGACCAGGTTTCGGCGTGGCTGGAGCAGCACCGGCCGGCGCACTGGACACCGGGCATCATGCACGGCGACTACCACGCGGCCAACGTGATGTTCTCCCGTACCGGGCCCGAGGTGGTCGCCATCGTCGACTGGGAGATGTGCACGATCGGCGATCCGCTGCTGGACCTGGGCTGGCTGCTGGCCACCTGGCGCCAGCCGGACGGTTCGGCCGTGTTCAGCCACGCCCTGGGCGGGCAGGAGGGATTGGCCAGCACCGACGAGCTGTTCCAGCGCTATGCCGCCAACACCAGCCGCGACTTGTCGCACATCGCCTGGTACACCGTGCTGGCCTGCTTCAAGCTGGGCATCGTGATCGAGGGGACGCTGGCCCGGGCCTGCGCGGGGCAGGCCGAGAAGGAGGTCGGCGACCAATTGCACGCTGCCACGGTGCATTTGTTCGAGCGGGCGCTGCGACTCATCGACGAGCAGGGCTGAGCGTCTAACATCTTCTTTCGTGCCGCCCTATCCCGAGGAACCGGACTACTATTCCGAGCCCACCCAGGCCGCCCGATACGGCGGCGGGTACAGCGAGTACGGCGGGTATGACGACCGCCCGCCGCCGGAGCCGCCGACGCCCTGGTATCGCCGCCCAGCGGCGCTGGTCGCCTTCGGTGCGCTCGGGGTGCTGCTGCTCGGCGCGGTCGTCTTCGCCGCGGTCAAGCTGGCGACGAGTTCCCCGGCGCACAGCCCGGCGACGACCACCACGACGACGACTCCGTCCACCACCACGCCGGTTACCACCACGACCCACGAACCCCGGCACCACGGCGGCGGTGGCGGTGGCGCCCCGGCGCCGACCCAGACGGTGACCGAGACCGTCCCGCCGTCGAGCACCGACACCCCCACCACGACCGAGCCGCCCAGCACGGTCACGGTGTCGCCGAGCACCGAGACGAGCACGGTCACCCAAACCGTGACCGAACCGCCGCGGCGGGGACCGTACGGCGGCCCATTCGGCGGGCCGTTCGGTGGGCGTTGACGCGAAGAAAGCTGACTGAAAAAGCGCGCCTGTTCAGAGTCGGTTGATGGGTGACATTTCTATGTCGGTTGATCGGTGACACTCTGGGTTGTGTTTTAGGCCGGTGCGTTGGTGCGCAGGGCCCGTTTGTTTCGTACCTCGCCGCGGCTGGTGCGCGCGGCGGTTTTGACCAGATTGTCGCCGACCCAAAACCGCAGCAGGTCCCCATCGACGTGGACATCGCAGCGGGCGCCGGCATAGTGGCGCCCGATACAGACCTGCTGCCAGGACACGCACACGATGCCGTTGGAGCACACCCGCCGACTCACCCAGTCATCGCCACTGCGGTCGACGTGTCGGGCACACGAGTTCGACGGTGGTGATGCCGGCGCACCGGAGTGAAACCGTTGAGCCGGTGTGATCATCTTTAGGGCTTGGTGCGGACGGTTCTCTTGGGCTCGCGGCCTGAGTCGCGGTAGTGTCCCGGTGTTTCCGCAGTTCGCGCGGCTGGCTGCTGAAGAATATGGTGCGCAACAGGTGTGGTGCAAGGACTCATTTGTCAGCCGGTCGGCTGGGAGAGGTTGAGCTGGGCCATAAGTTCGCGGTTGGCGGCGCGGGCGGCGGTGAGGTCTTGGTCGCGTTCTTCGAGTTGCAGCCGTAGCTCGACGATTTGTTGTTCGAGCGTGACGATGCGTTGCTGAAGTTGCTCGATGTCGGTTGGCGCGCCGAGTCCGCTTGCGCGCCATGCTTGTTCGCCGAGCAGTTCAGACAGACGGATCTCGAGTTGTTGGGTGCGTGCGGCCATGCGGGTGCAGCGGTGCTGGGCGGCGAGCAAGTCGGCCTGCAGTGAGGCACGGGTGACCTGGTGACCGATCTCGGATTTGTCTGGTGGCTGGGTTGCAGCGGCGTGGATGCGTTCGAGCAGGTCGCGGTGGCGGTATAGGAAGGTGCGGTCGACTCCGGCGCGTTGAGCGATGCTGGTGGCGCTGAGTTCTGCGCCGTCTTTGATGGCGACCTCGAGGGCGGAAAGGACGCGTTGGCGGCGTCTGGTGGAGTCGGCTCGTCGTCCGTCGATCATCGCGTCGAGGGCATGGGTGGTGTTGGTGGTCATGGGGTTCTCTCTGGGCGCAGGTCGGGCAGGATTTGGCGGGTGCGAGGCATGCCGAGCATGACGCTGCGGTGTCGGCGCACGACGGTGACGGCTTGTTGAAGTTGTTGTCGCTGTTCGGGTTCGAGTTCGCCGAGCCCGTTTCTGATCTGGTCGATCAGGCGGCGGATGCGGCGGATTTCCTCCTCGGAGGGCATCGCCTCGACGCGGGCCCAGTCATCGAGGTCGGTGGTGGCGAGCAGGCGTTCCCGGGTGCGCAGCAGGTCGTCGAGGTAGGCGCGCAGGTCGGGCAGATAGGAGACGTCGGTGCGGAAGTGGTCGCATCCAGCGCAGCGGAACCGGAACGGACAGGCACCGCCGCCGGCCTTGACGTTGGACGGTTCGGCGCAGACACCGAATGGAACCGCGACCTCGCCGACGGCGCGACGGGCGTGTTCGGAGTCCAACAATGCTTGGGCTTGCCGCCAGATGCGGTTGCCATGCCGGTCGAACTGCATCGCGGTGACGCGATCGACGGCTTCACGGCGGCGGGTTTCGCCGATGCGGTAGTAGCAGCTGGTGGTGTCGAGTTTGCGGTGCGACATCAGCTCACGCAACACCTCGATGGGGACGCCGGCGTCAGCGTGGCGTTGGGCGTAACTGTGCCGGTAGGCGTAGAGCACCACCTTGCTCTTGTCATATTCGACACCATCGGCGTTGCGCAGCACCGGCAGTCGGTCGACCCAGGTGCGGTGGGCGAACGCGAGAGAAAAGCCGGTGATCGCGCGGCGTCCGCCGGGGTTGCGCCGGTCGGTGGGCAGCAGCTTGAGCTCGCCGATCGGAGTGTTTGGGTAGCGGTTCCGGACTTGTTGCTGCTGGGCGAGTATTACGGCGGCGGTCTGCTCGCTGATCGGCAGGCGTCGTGCGAGCCGGTTGGCCTTATGGTTGTCGTAGATCAGCACGGGCTGTCCGTCGTCGTCTCGGGTCAGGCAGTCGAAGTCCAGCTCGCAGATCTCTTCGGGACGGCGGCCGGTGTCGATGGCCAACTCGACCGCGGTGCGCATCTCTGATGAGGTCAGTTCATCCAGGTGTTCGCATAACTGCTTCATGATTTCCGGCGGCAGGTCCCGGTTGGGTTCGCCCGGTTCGGGTTCGACAGGCACGTCCGCCTGCCCAATCACAAAGTCCTCGCCCAGCCCGGCGGCGATGCCGCCGGGCCGCGTCAGCCCCATCGCCCGGATGCGGGTGAGCACGGCACGAACCTCGCGGCAGGCCCGGATCCGGGCATCGCCACTGATCTGACCGACCGATTCAAGGTAGGCCAGCCGGTGCAGGAACGCCTCCATATCGGTGCGTCCCAACGCCGCTGGGTGTTCGCCGCGGTCCTCGCGCATGCGCAGCGACTCTGACAACCGCACCAGGCAGCCGATGTAGTGGCGCACGGCCAGGCCGGCGCTGGTGCGCCGCCCGGCTCGGACACGTCGTTTCGGCAGGTCATCGGCGGCCCACCGCTTGGCGGCCTCCCGCAGCCAGGACTGGCTGATGCCGGTAAACGACACCGTGCCGTGATGCCCAAACACCGCCAGGTCCCATTCGTCCTGGGCGACTTCGGTTTCCGGGCTCGACAAGGCGCGCCGAGCATGACCGATCAGGCAGTTGACCAGCCCGGTGAACTCCAGGCCCCGGCCGTCACCGATGACATAGTCGGCGATCGACCCCACCTGCTGGCCCAGCAAGTCGTTACAGAACGCGCGCAGCACGGCCTCGTCGGTCTTGACCGCGTTGATCCGGCAGCGCTGCTGCAAGCCCACCAGCAATTCAGCGACCACCAGCGGCGTCAGGCCCCGCAGACTAACCTCGCCGCCGCGACCGATCGCTGGTTCGGTTGCCCGCCAGACGATTTCATCTAAATGTGGGTCACGTGCGCGGACGGTGCGCAGCCGCTGCTGGTGCGCCTCACAGTACAGACCGTCGGGATGGCGCCGCTGGCGAGTGCAGGCGGCCACCGCGCACGGCGGACACGGCGGAAGCGGCCTGGTTTGCCGGTGAGCACGGAACTCGTCGACATCGGCAACCGGCAAGGCGCGCAGCTGTTCTGCGTGGGCGTGACACAGCCCGGAACTCGCCGATTCCCACTCGCGTCGACAACCGTCGACGACACAAGCATCCGGCCCGCGCCCCATTCGTTCGCGACCCCGCGGCGGAAGCGAGGCGATCTCGTCGTCACCGAGCCCGTGTTCGGCAAGCCGACGCCGGCACGAGGCGCAGATCCGCGTCGCTGCCGGCGCGGATGTCAAACAGCCCGACGCGCGGCAGACCGGGCGTCCCAGCAGCGGATGCTCCGGTGCGAACGACAGCACCTTTCGCGCCGCGTCCCAGCCGGCTTCGGCGAGGAACGCGGGATCGATCACCACGGTGATCGACGCAGCGTGCCGGTCGATTCCTGCTGGATCGGCGAACACGTGCACTCTGCCGGCGACGATCGCAGCCGTCGGCATCGTCACGGCGCTCACCCGTCCGTCCCGGCAAGCTCGCGGGGACTGCGGACCCGGTCGACGGCCTCACGCAACCGGGCCGGGTCGGGATGCAGATAGACCTGCGACGAACTCATCGCCGCATGCCCCAGCAGGGCGGCGATCTCGTCCAGACCGGCACCGGCGTCGGCAAGGTTACTGCCGAACGCATGCCGCAGCCGATGCGGCGTCATATGCTCGATTCTGGCCCGCCGCGCGCAGGCGGTGATCAATTCATTAATCGTATCCGGGCGCATCGGTGCGCCGATCGGCTCGCGAAACAGGTTGACCAACAACAAATCCGACTCAGCCGCCCGCGGCACCGCAAACCGCTCGAACTCGTAGACATCGAACAGCTGAACCGCCAGAAAATCCAGCGGCACCACGCGTTGGCGACGCGATTTGGCCCACGCGCCGTTCGGATTCTCCCGCCGCACCACATGCAGGTGCGCTCGCGGGATTTCACAGCCCAGCAGACGTGAGTCGGCCAACAGGTGAACGTCCGAGCGCCGTAGGCCACACAACTCGCCGCGCCGCAGCCCGGCCCTGGCCATCAACAGCACGATCAGCCTGTCCCGCGCCGACTGGCAGGCCCGCAGCAGCGCCACGATCTCGGCATCGCTGGCCCGGTCCACCATCGCCTCTGGCTCGTGCAACCGATGCCGCGCCCGCATCCGCCAGGCCATCCGATGTTCCTCACCGCGGGCCTGCGCGGGCAGGTCACGCTCGTCGGCCAGCTCATAGATCAACGGCATCAGCTCGCCAGGCGCCTGACCGGATGCCACCGCGTGAGCGACGAAGCCCCGCACCGCGGTCAGCACACCGTTGATCCGCCGCGCCCCACGCACCGGCTCAACGCCCGGACCAGCCAGCACCTGCCCACCCGCCACGACCTCGACACCGCTGGACTGCGGCCCCGCGTGACGCAGCCAGGTGATGAACAGCCCCAGCGCCGCCACCCCGTCATGCCAATGCCGGCCGGTGCGAACACACCAGCGCAGAAACAATGCGATGGCGCCCGCATATGACCTTGTGGTCAACTCCGAACCGTCACGGCCGAATCGGACATGCCGCAAGAACGCATCCGCTTCGGCCACCACCGCCAAATCCTCATCCAGCACCGTCCAGTACCTCGCCCCGGACGGCAACCTCACCAGAAACGCCCGCACCCTGATCTCCTCTCGCAGCAGGCAGCTTTACCACTACCAGCCACGAGCACCACACCCCGGGAGATCTGTTGCAGAACCGGGCCGTGTCGCCGGTTTACGCAACGTCACACAACAGGGCAGCTAACCCCAGAAAAGGCCGGGTGGTGTTGTAGTCCTCGACCCACTCATCGAGTGCCTGCTGAGCGACCTTGAGGTTGGTGAAAGGCTCACGGCCGCTAAGGAACTCAGCGCGCAGACTGCGGTGAAACCGCTCGATTTTGCCGGTCGTGGTCGGGCTGCGCGGCTGGGTCAACAGATGTTCGATGCCGTGCTCGCGGCAGATCGCATCAAAGAGCACCTCGACCGGTGGATGACAAAACCGCCCGGTGAACACCTTGCCGTTATCGGTCAAGATCTGCTCAGGCACCCCGTAAGCGGCCAGCGCCGCCCGTAATCCGTCGCAGACCGCGCGGGTGCGCTCACGGGCCATCAGCTTGGCGCACACACACATCCGGGAATGATCATCGATGCCGGTCAGGGCTTTGGCGCTGGTGCCATCGGCCAGCGGGAACCCGCCGACGATGTCGAGCTGCCACAGCTCCATCGGCGCCCCGCGCTCCCAGCGCTTCCATTTGCGCGACCGTCGATCTCGCATCGCGGGGTCGATCAGACCGGCCCGCACCAGCGCTCGATACACCGCTGACTCCGACGGCACCGGATGGACACCTCGCTTGGCCAACTCGAACACCAACCGCCGCGGCCCCCAATAGGGTCGCGAGCGGCGCAACTCGAGCATCTCGGCCTCCACCTGCCCGGGCATCTGATGTGGACACGACACCGGCCGATGCGACCGATCCACCAGTCCTTCCAAGCCCGCGGCTTCATACCGGGCCAGCCATCGGTGCAGCGTCTGGCGCGACACCCCGACCTTTTCAGCGACCTGCGAGATCGACAGGCCATCACCAACCACGGCCATCACGGCCTGATACCGCTGCTCAGCCACGCTCAACTCCCTCATCTAGGGAGTGTCACCGATCAACCGAAACAACTGTCAAGCATCAGCCGAAACACTGTCAGGCATCACCCGACATAGATCCGTCAAGCATCAGCCGAAGTCATACACTGAAAAAGCGCGCCCGAAGGGATTCGAACCCCTAACCTTCTGATCCGTAGTCAGATGCTCTATCCGTTGAGCTACGGGCGCCTGTCTTCAGTTGTGGTTCCGCTAGGGGGACCCAGCGGAGGCGAGAGGATTTGAACCTCCGGTCCCCTTGAAGGGGGACAACTCATTAGCAGTGAGCCCCATTCGGCCGCTCTGGCACGCCTCCCTTGGACTTTCCGAGGGTACCGACCCCTTTCCGGTCTCGCGGAACCGGCCATACTGTACACAGTGGGGACATAAACTGTCGAAGTGACCGCCCGCCTGCGCCCCGAACTGGCCGGACTGCCAGTGTATGTGCCCGGCAAGAACGTGCCGGGATCCATCAAACTGGCCAGCAACGAGACCGTGTACGGCCCGCTGCCCAGCGTGCACGCGGCGATAGAGCGTGCGGTAGCCGTCGTCAACCGCTACCCGGACAACGCGTGCGTGGACCTCAAGGCGGCGCTGGCGATGCACCTGGGTTCCGATGTCGCCCCCGAGCAGATCGCGGTCGGCAGCGGCTCGGTCACGTTGTGCCAGCAGCTGGTTCAGATCACCTCCGCGGCCGGTGACGAGGTGATGATGGGCTGGCGCAGCTTCGAGTGCTACCTGCCCATCGTCCAGGTGGCCGGCGCGATCGCCGTCAAGGTTCCGCTGCGCGAGCACACCTACGACCTGGACGCGATGCTCGCCGCGATCACCGACCGCACCCGGTTGATCTTCGTGTGCAACCCGAACAACCCGACCTCCACCGTCGTCGACCCGGACGCTCTGGTCCGCTTCGTGGACGCGGTGCCGGCGGACATCCTGATCGCCATCGACGAGGCCTACGTCGAATACATTCGCGACGGCCTGCTGCCCAACAGCCTGGAGCTGGCCCTGAGCCGCTCGAATGTCGTTGTGCTGCGGACCTTTTCGAAGGCGTACGGGCTGGCGGGGCTGCGGGTCGGCTACGCGATCGGGCATCCCGAACTGATCACCGCGCTGGACAAGGTGGTGATGCCGTTCGCCGTCACCAACGTCGCGCAGGCCGCCGCCATCGCGTCACTGGAGGCCTCCGGCGAGCTGATGGCCCGCACCGACGCGCTGGTCGCCGAGCGCACCCGGGTCAGCACCACCCTGCGCGACGCCGGATTCGAGCTACCGCCCTCGCAGGCGAACTTCCTCTGGCTGCCGCTCGGGTCGCGCACCGCGGATTTCGTGCAGGAGGCCGCGAACGCGCGCCTGGTGGTGCGTCCGTTCGCGTCCGAGGGCGTCCGTGTCACCATTGGGGCGCCGGCCGAAAACGACGCCCTGTTGCAATTCGCCTGCGATTGGATCGCCCGCACCGAACGCTGAGGAGTCACCCGTGGACCTCGCCCGCAAGAAGTTCACCGAGTTCAAAGAGCGCAGCGGCGACATCCCGGACAGTGAGCTCGACGACTTCTGGGCGGAACTCGCGCCCGCAACCATCGAGGAAATGCTGGGCGAGTGGAAGGGCGGCGAATTCCGCACCGGCCACAAGATGAACGGCCAGTTGGAAAAGGCCGGATGGTTCGGCAAGACCTTCAAATCCGCGCGCGATGTGCAGCCGCTGGTCTGCCTGGACGCCGACGGGAACAAGTTCTCCAACGTCGAGCTGGGCAAGGGGGAGGCCAGCCTGTGGCTGGAGGAGTTCCGCGGCGAGGTCACCGCGACCATGGTCTACGACGGGCAGCCGGTGCACGATCACTTCAAGAAGATCGACGACAACGCCGTGATGGGCATCATGAACGGCAAGGGCGTGCGCGACAACGGCAAGTACTACTACTTCTACCTAGAGCGGGTCTAGGGCCTCCGCCGAGCGTGCACTGGCCGCGAAAAAACGCGCCGGATTTCGCACTGAATGCACGTTCGGTGAAGGCCTCGCGCTTAGCGGGCCGGGTTGCGGCCGGTGAACGCGACCAGCTTGGTCAACGCATCGGCGTCGGCGGGCACCTCGACCGGGTCGTCGAACCCGGCCTGACCGCGCACCTCGGGACGGATGACCCGGTGCGCCAGCCCCAGCACGTATTCGGCCAACGGCTCGGGCACCCGGACGTCGCGGCCCACCGCCCGCGCGTAATCCCAAGCGTGGACCAGCAATTCGAGCGCCAGAATGGCGCAGGCATTCCTGGCCGCCATCTCACCGCCGCCGAACGACACGGTGCCGTCCAGACCCCGCTGCCGCCACGCGTCCAGGGCAGGGCGGGCCACCGCGATCACCCGGCGTTCCACCGAGTCCCCGCTGTCCGCATGGTCCGGGACATCGGCGCCGGCCATGCCGCCCAGCGCCTCGAGCGACTTGAGCAGATGATCCGTCAACCGCGCCACGTCGAACTGCGCGCACGGGGTCGGGCGAGACATGTCGTCGGCGGCGATGGGGTGCAGCACCTGCTGCATCACCCGCAGCGCCGCCTCGGCGCCGTCCAGCTCGTCGATCGGCGGGGAATCCGGTCCGGGTCGCAAATCAGGAGCCATGTTCGCCACGCTACGGTCTCGATATGGCGCAAGCATACGAATCGGTCACCGTGGAGAAGAAGGGCCACGTCGCCCAGGTGACGCTGATCGGCCCGGGCAAGGGTAACGCGATGGGTCCGGCCTTCTGGTCCGAGCTGCCCGAGCTGTTCGAAACGCTGGACGCCGACCCCGAGGTGCGGGCCATCGTGCTGACCGGTTCGGGCAAGAACTTCAGCTACGGCCTGGACGTGCCGGCGATGGGCGGATCGTTCACCCCGCTGCTGTCGGGCGACGCGCTGGCCGGGCCGCGCGCCGTCTTCCACCGCGAGGTCAAGCGGATGCAGGGCGCGATCACCGCCGTCGCCGACTGCCGCACCCCCACCATCGCGTCGGTGCACGGCTGGTGCATCGGCGGCGGCGTCGACCTCATCTCGGCGGTCGACATCCGCTACGCCAGCGCCGACGCCAAGTTCTCGGTGCGCGAGGTCAAGCTGGCCATCGTCGCCGACGTCGGCAGCCTGGCCCGGCTGCCGTACATCCTCAACGACGGCCACCTGCGCGAGCTGGCGCTGACCGGCAAGGACATCGACGCCGCCCGCGCCGAGAAGATCGGGCTGGTCAACGACGTGTACGCCGACGCCGACGCGTGTCTGGCCGCCGCGCATGCCACGGCCGCGGAGATCGCCGCCAACCCCCCGCTGACCGTGCACGGCATCAAGGACGTCCTCGACCAGCAGCGCGTTTCGGCCGTCGCCGAGAGCCTGCGCTACGTGGCCGCCTGGAACGCGGCCTTCCTGCCGTCCAAGGACCTCACCGAGGGCATCGCGGCGACGTTCGAGAAGCGGCCGGCGCAGTTCACCGGCGAGTAAGACACGTACCCTCGCTGAGGTGACGACCCCGACTCCCGACGGCAAGATCCGCCTGCCCGCCGACCTGGACGCGGTGACGACGATCGGCGACGAGGACCACTCCGAGATCGACGCCGCCGCCGTCGACCGGATCTGGTCGGCCGCCCGGCACTGGTATCAGGGCGGCTTCCATCCGGCCATCCAGTTGTGCATCCGCCGGCACGGACGTGTGGTGCTCAACCGCGCCATCGGGCACGGCTGGGGCAACGCGCCCACCGACCCGCCCGACGCCGAGAAGATCCCGGTCACACCGGACACACCGTTTTGCGTCTACTCGGCGGCCAAGGGGATCGCGGCCACCGTGGTGCACATGCTCGTCGAGCGCGGCGTCTTCTCCCTCGACGACCGGGTCTGCGACTACATCCCCACGTTCACCAGTCACGGCAAACACCGGATCACCATCCGGCACGTGATGACGCACAGCGCCGGGCTGCCCTTCCCCACCGGACCGCGCCCCGACGTCACCCGCGCCGACGACCACGAGTACGCGCAGCAGAAGCTGGGCGAGCTGCGGCCCCTCTACCGGCCCGGGCTGTTCCACATGTACCACGCGCTCACCTGGGGCCCGCTGGTGCGCGAGATCGTGTATGCGGCCACCGGCAAGGAGATTCGCGAGATCCTGGCCACCGAGATCCTCGACCCGCTGGGCTTCCGCTGGACCAACTTCGGTGTCGCCAAGCAGGACGTGCCGTTGGTCGCGCCGAGTCACGCCACCGGGCGCACCCTGCCCCCTGTGGTGGCGCAGATTTTCCGCAAGGCGATCGGCGGAACCGTGCACGAGATGATCCCCTACACCAACTCGCCGATGTTCTTGACGACCATCATTCCGTCGTCCAACACGGTGTCGACCGCACACGAGATGTCGCGGTTTGCCGAGATCTGGCGCCGCGGAGGCGAACTCGACGGCGTGCGGGTGATCAGCCCGGAGACCATGTACCACGCCGTAGCCGAATGCCGAAGGCTGCGACCGGATTTCGCGGTCGGGCTGCAGCCGGCGCGGTGGGGCACCGGGTTCATCCTGGGCACCAACCGGTGGGGGCCGTTCGGGCGCAACGCGCCGCACGCGTTCGGCAGCCTGGGGCTGACCAACATCGCGATCTGGGCCGATTCCGCGCGCGGCCTGGCGGCCGGCGTCATCAGCAGCGGCAAACCCGGACGCGACCCGGAAGCGCGCCGGTACACGGCGCTGATGGACACGATCACCGCCGCCATCCCCCGCGATTGACGCCCGCGGCAGTGGGAACACTGCCGCCATGGCTACCTATCGAGTTCTCAACCCGAAGGGCGACGTCGTCGCGACCAAAGACATCGAAAGCGCCGACAAAGCACACGCCTGGTTCGCCGACCAGAAGGTCGAAGGCAACGAGCTGGGTTGGCGCATGGAAGTCGAGCACGACGGGCAGTGGCACTTCTTCGACGACAGCGAGGGAGACCGGAGCTACTAGGGCGGGTTTGTGGCCCGGCAAGCCGGGCAACCACTAAAGCATGGACTCGCAACGCTTCCGCAAACTGCTGGACGCACCGGGGCCGTTCGTTTCGGTGTATTTCGACGACTCGCACGACACCCACGACGCCGAGGCTCAACTCGAGCTCAAGTGGCGCGCGATCAGAGAAGACCTGGAACGCCGCGGCGTCGGCGCGCCGATCGTCGCCGGCATCGAGGACGCGGTAATGAACCTGCGCCCGCCGATCGGGCGCAGCGGGCGGGCGGTGATCGCGGGCGCCGACGGCGTGCTGATCAACGAGCACCTTGCCCGCCCGGCGGCCACCACCATATTGCGGGTGTCCGAATTGCCTTATCTGGTACCGGTTTTGGAGCAGAGCTTTGACCACCCCGACTATGTGCTGGTGGTGGTGGACCACAGCGGCGCCGACATCACCACCCACATCGGCGGCACGCTGCGCAGCGAGACAGTCGACGGCACCGGCTACCCGGTGCACAAGGCGGCCGGCGCCGAGACCGCCGGATACGGCGACCCCCAGTTGCGCACCGAGGAGGCGGCCCGGAAGAACGTCCGCGCCGTCGCCGACCGCGTCGCCGAGCTGGCCGACGACAAGGCGATCGACGTGATCTTCGTGGTCGGCGAGGTGCGTTCGCGCTCGGACCTGCTGGCCGCGCTGCCGGAACGGCTGCACGACCGCGCCGTGACACTCGAGGTCGGGGCGCGGCACAGCGGCCACGACTTCACCGAGATCGAGCGGGCCATCGAGGCCGAGTTCGTCAAACGTCAGCTGCGCACCATCGACGATGCCGCACAGCGGTTTACCGCCGAGATCGGGCGGCAATCGGGGCTGGCGGCCCAGGGGCTCGACGCAGTTTGCTCGGCGCTGCGCCAGGGCGCGGTGGAAACGCTGATCATCGGTGACATCGGCGACGCCACCGTGGTCGCCGACGAGGGCCTGACCACCGTCGCGCCCAACGAGAACGTGCTGTCCGAGCAGGGCGCCGCCCCGGCCAGGACGCTGCGCGCCGACGAGGCGCTGCCGTTCTCGGCGATCAAGGTGGGCGCCAACCTGGTACGCACCGACGAGCGGATCGCCCCGGCCGACGGGGTGGGCGCGGTGCTGCGCTACGCACCGACGCTGCACCAAAGCGTCGAGTGAGCGCGCGGCGGTGGCGGAGGGATTTGAACCCCCGGACGGTGTTAGCCGTCTCTCGCTTTCAAGGCGAGTGCATTAGGCCGCTCTGCCACGCCACCGCTGCTAAGGGTAACGGGGCTCGGTAGCGTGGCCACCATGCGCGCCATCGTCGCCGAATCCGCCGATCAGCTTTCCTGGCAAGAAGTAGCCGACGTCTCCGCCGGGCCCGGCGAGGTCGTCGTCAAGGTGGCCGCCGCCGGCGTGAACCGCGCCGACGTGCTGCAGGCCGCCGGCAAGTACCCGCCGCCACCCGGCGCCAGCGAAACCATCGGCATGGAGGTGTCCGGCGTCATCGCCGAGGTCGGCGACGGTGTCACGGAATGGTCTGTGGGGCAAGAGGTTTGCGCGCTGCTGGCCGGCGGCGGGTACGCCGAGTACGTGGCGGTGCCGGCCGGCCAGCTGCTGCCGATCCCCTCCGGGGTGGACCTGGTGGATGCGGCCGGGCTGCCCGAGGTCGCCTGCACGGTGTGGTCCAACCTGGTGCTGATCGCGGGCCTGCGCAACGGCCAACTGCTGCTGGTGCACGGCGGGGCCAGCGGCATCGGTAGCCACGCCATCCAGGTCGCCCGGGCGCTGGGCGCCCGGGTGGCCGTCACCGCTGGGTCGGCCGAGAAGCTCGACTTCTGCCGCGAGCTCGGCGCCGACATCACCATCAACTACCGCGACGAAGACTTCGTCGCGCGGCTGGCGGACGAAACCGGCGGCGCCGACGTGATTCTCGACATCATGGGCGCGGCCTATCTGGACCGCAACATCGACGCGCTGGCCACCGACGGGCAGCTGGTCATCATCGGCATGCAGGGCGGCGTCAAGGCCGAACTCAACATCGGCAAGCTGCTCGCCAAACGCGCCCGGGTGATCGGCACCACGCTGCGCGGGCGCCCGGTGAGCGGGCCGAACAGCAAAACCGAGATCGTGCAGGCGGTCACCGCCTCGGTGTGGCCGATGATCGCCGACGGCCGGGTGCGCCCGATCATCGGCGCCCGGCTGCCCATCCAGCAGGCCGGCGACGCGCACCGACGGCTGGTCGCCTCGGAGGTCACCGGGAAGATCGTGCTGACCGTCTGACGGTTCAGCCCAGCGATGCCAGCGCGCGCACCAACTGGTCGACCTCGGCCGTCGTCGAGTAGTGCGCCAGCCCCACCGTGACCGCGCCGCCGACGTCGTTGACGCCCAGCACGTCCAGCGCGCGGGAACTCTCGTTGGTGACGGCCAGAATTCCGTTGTCCGCCAACCGTTGTACGACGCGTTCGGCGGGCACGCCGTGCAAGGCGAAGCTGACCACCGGGATGCGCACCTCCGGGCGCCCGATCACCATCACCAGCGGCAGCGAGCGCAGCGACACCATCAGGTAGTCATAGATCCGATTCAGATACGAGGTGGCCGACTGCATGGACACCGCCAGACGTTCGCGCCGGGTGCCGCGCGCGGATTCGTCCAGCGAGGCCAGGTACTCGATGCTGGCCACCACCCCGGCGAGCAGGCCGAACTGGTGTGCACCGATCTCCAGCCGGGCCGCGCCGGTCGCTTTGGGGTCGGCCGAGATGGAACTGAACGAATTCAGCAGCGCCGGGTCGCGGAACACCATCGCCCCGATCGGCGGGCCGCCCCACGCGGCGGCGTTCACCGCCACCACGTCGGCGTCGGTCTCCTTCACGTCGAGCAGCCGGTAGGGCGCCGCGGCGGAATGGTCGACCACCACCAGCCCGCCGACGTCGTGCACCAGCTTGGTCATCGCCCGCAGGTCGGTGACGGTGCCCAGCGTGGCCGACGCCGACGCGACGGCCACCAGCCGGGTGGACTTGCCGATCAGCCCCTCCCACTGCCAGGTCGGCAGCTCACCGGTCTCGATGTCGATCTCGGCCCACTTGACCTTGGCGCCGTACCGGTGCGCCGCCCGCAGCCAGGGCGCGATGTTGGCTTCGTCGTCGAGGCGGCTGACGATCACCTCGTAGCCCAGCCCAGCCCGCGACGACGAGGCCTCGGCCAGCGCCGACAACAGGATCGCCCGGTCGGCGCCGAGCACCACGCCCGCGGGTTCGGCGTTGAACAGGTCGGCCACCGCCGCCCGGGCCGCCTCCAAGATGGCGGCGCTGCGCTGCGCCGACGGGTGCGCCCCCACGGTGGTGGGCCCGGACCTGCGGAAAGCCGTCGACACCGTGGTCGCGACGGAGTCGGGGATCAGCATCCCGGCCGGGGCGTCGAAGTGCACCCACCCGTCACCCAGCGACGGATGCAGTCCGCGCACCCGGGCGACGTCGTATGCCATGCAGGCCACCTTAAAGCTTCCGCTTTTCCGCGAAACTGTGACGGTAGCGGGTGCCACACACGTTCCGGCCAGTCGGTGGCCTCCCGAGCCAGGGCACCCGGCCAGCCATACTAGTCGAGTGGGGCTCTGGTTCGGAACGCTCATTGCATTGTTTTTGCTGATAGCGCCCGGAGCGATCATCGCACGTATCAGTCAGTTGACGTGGCCGATCGCTGTCGCGGTGGGCCCGGCACTGACCTACGGCATGGTCGCGCTGGCCATTATTCCGTTCGGCGCCATCGGAATACCGTGGAACGGCTGGACCGCGCTGGCCGCGCTGGTGGTCGTGTGCCTGCTGATGACCGGTTTGCAGCTGCTGCTGGCCCGCTTCCGCGACCGCGACGCCGAAGCCCGGGCGGTGAGCCGCTGGCCGGCCGCCGCCGTGGCGGCCGGTGTGCTGCTGGGCGCGTTCCTGATCATGTGGGCGGCCTACCGCGGCCTGGCCGCCCACTGGCAGACCATCCCGAGCACCTGGGACGCGGTCTGGCACGCCAACGAGGTGCGGTTCATCCTGGACACCGGCCAGGCGTCGTCCACCCACATGGGCGAGCTGCGCAACGTGGAGACGCACCAGATGCTGTACTACCCGTCGGTGTTCCACGCCCTGATCGCGGTGTTCTGCCAACTCACCGGCGCGGCGCCCACCACCGGCTACACGTTGAGCTCGGTCGCGGCGTCGGTGTGGCTGTTCCCGACCAGCGCGGCGCTGCTCACCTGGCGGCTGCTGCGTCCGAGCTGGGGCGAATGGCGCACCGCGGGCGCCGCCGCGACGGCCGGCGCGCTGTCCGCGTCCTTCACCGCGGTGCCCTACGTCGAGTTCGGCGTCGCGGCGATGCCCAACCTGGCCGCCTACGGCGTCGCGATCCCGACGTTCGTGCTGATCACCTCGACCCTGCGGCACCGGGACCGCATCCCGGCGGCCGTGCTGGCGCTGGTGGGCGTGATGTCGGTGCACATCACCGGCGGCGTCATCGTGCTGCTGTTCCTGATCGCCTGGTGGCTGCTGGACGCGCTGTGGCATCCGGTGCGCGGCCGGCTGGCCGATGTCGCGGCCCTGGTCTGCGTGACGGCGATCTCGGGGTTGATCCTGTTGCCGCAGTTCATCAGCGTGCAGCAGCAGGAAGACATCATCGCCGGGCATTCCTTCCTGACCTACCTGAGCAAGAAGCGCGGACTGTTCGACGCCGTGTTCCAGCACTCCCGTCACCTCAACGACTTCCCGGTCCAGTACGGGCTGATCGCGCTGGCGGCCATCGGCGCAATCGTGCTGCTGGTCAAGAAGATCTGGTGGCCGCTGGCCGTGTGGCTGCTCCTGGTGGTGGTGAACGTCGACGCCGGGAACCCGCTGGGCGGCCCGATCGGCGCGCTGGCCGGCGCCTTCGGCGAGTTCTTCTATAAGGATCCGCGCCGCATCTCGGCCGCCATCACCCTGCTGCTCGAACCGATGGCCGGCATCGCGTTGTTTCTGGTCGTGACGGCCTGCGTGGCCGGCGCCAAACGGATCGGCGGCCGGTGGCGGCCGCTGCCCGCCCCGGTCTGGGTGTCGGCCACCGCGGTCCTGCTGGTGGCCACCACCATGCTGTCCGCCCGCCACTACCTGTACCGGCACCTGGTGTTGTTCGGGGACAAGTACGACTCGGTGATGATCGACCAACGCGACCTGATGGCCATGGCCTATCTGGCCAAGCTGCCCGGCGCGCACGAGACCCTGATCGGCAACGGCAACACCGACGGCACGGCGTGGATGTACGCGGTCGCCGACCTGCACCCGCTGTGGACCCACTACGACTACCCGCAGCAGATGGGCCCGGGTCCCAACCGATTCATCTTCTGGGCGTACGCGCGCCGCGGCGATTCCGATCCGCGCGTGGTCGCGGCGATTAAAGCCCTCAATATCAGGTACATACTCACCAGCACGCCGACTGTCCGAGGGTTCGCCGTACCCGAAGGACTAGTGTCACTGGATAAGTCGAAGTCGTGGGCGCTGATCTACGACAATGGCGGTGCCCGGATCTACGAATGGCGCGCAGAAGGCACGACGCCACACCCATAGTCCACAAAGGATGGTGAAGGATTGAGTACCCGCAACGATGATGACGGCGTCGAAGTCATCGGTGGTGTCGACCCGCGGATGATGGGGGTCGACGACGACGACGCCGACGAGCGCTCGCTGACCGACCTGGTCGAGCAGCCCGCCAAGGTGATGCGGATCGGGACCATGATCAAGCAGCTGCTCGAGGAGGTGCGGGCCGCACCGCTGGACGACGCCAGCCGCAACCGGCTGCGCGAGATCCACGCGACCAGCATCCGGGAGTTGGAAGAGGGTCTGGCGCCCGAGCTGCGCGAGGAGCTCGACCGCCTCACGCTGCCCTTCAACGAGGACGCAGCGCCGTCGGACGCCGAATTGCGCATCGCCCAAGCGCAGTTGGTCGGCTGGCTGGAGGGACTCTTCCACGGCATCCAGACCG
Organism: Mycobacterium sp. MAC_080597_8934; assembly: GCF_000523975.1. Lineage (NCBI taxonomy): Bacteria > Bacillati > Actinomycetota > Actinomycetes > Mycobacteriales > Mycobacteriaceae > Mycobacterium > Mycobacterium sp. MAC_080597_8934. Next base: position 47,465 of record NZ_JAOS01000050.1, read on the forward strand.
CGCTGTTCGCCCAGCAGATGGCCGCCCGTGCGCAGCTGGAGAAGATGCGTCAAGGCGCGTTGCCCTCGGGCATCGGCAAGCCGGGCAGCGCGCCCGGGCACGGCCAGTACCTGTAAGCAGACGCGACACCGATGGCGCCGGGTTCTGGTCCTCATATCGAGACGCGCAACGCGTGGGTGGAGTTTCCCATCTTCGACGCCAAGTCGCGGTCGCTGAAGAAGGCCTTCCTGGGCAAGGCGGGCGGCACGATCGGGCGTAACAACTCCAACGTGGTGGTGGTGGAAGCGCTGCGCGATATCACCATGTCCCTCGAGCTGGGCGACCGCGTGGGCCTGGTCGGCCACAACGGGGCCGGGAAATCGACTCTGCTGCGCCTACTTTCGGGCATCTACGAACCCACCCGGGGCTGGGCCCAGGTCACCGGGCGGGTGGCGCCGATCTTCGATCTGGGCGTCGGGATGGACCCGGAGATCTCCGGCTACGAGAACATCATCATTCGCGGCCTGTTCTTGGGGCAGACCCGCAAACAGATGCTGGCCAAGGTCGACGAGATCGCCGAGTTCACCGAGCTGGGCGACTACCTGTCGATGCCGCTGCGCACCTACTCCACCGGCATGCGGGTTCGGCTGGCGATGGGCGTGGTCACCAGCATCGACCCCGAAATCCTGCTGCTCGACGAGGGATTGGGCGCGGTGGACGCCGACTTCATGAAGAAGGCCCAGTCGCGGCTGCAGGGCCTCGTCGAGCGGTCCGGAATCCTGGTGTTCGCCAGCCACTCCAACGAATTCCTGGCCCGGCTGTGCAAGACGGCGATGTGGATCGACCACGGCGAGATCCGCATGTCCGGCGGCATCGAGGACGTGGTGCGCGCGTACGAGGGCGAGGACGCCGCCCGGCACGTGCGCGAGGTGCTGGCCGAGACCGCCGAACAGCCATGAGCGACACTGTCTTCGCCGTCGTCGTCACCCACCGGCGCCCCGACGAGCTGGCCAAGTCCCTCGACGCGCTGAGCAGCCAGACCCGGCTGCCAGACCACCTCATCGTCATCGACAACGATGCGTGCGACGACGGCCGGGTCCGTGAACTGGTTGCGGCGCAACCTATTCCGACCACCTATCTGCAGTCTCGCCGAAACCTCGGCGGCGCAGGCGGTTTCGCGCTCGGCATGCTGCATGCGCTGGCCCAGGGCGCCGACTGGGTATGGCTGGCCGACGACGACGGCCGGCCGCAGGACGCGCGGGTGCTGGCCACGCTGCTGGCCTGCGCCGACAGACACGGCCTGGCCGAGGTGTCGCCGATGGTGTGCAACCTCGACGACCCGGAACGGTTGGCGTTTCCGTTGCGCCGCGGCCTGGTATGGCGTAGGCGGGCAAGCGAATTGCGCACCGAGGCGGGGCAGGACCTGCTGGCTGGGATTGCGTCGTTGTTCAACGGCGCGCTGTTCCGGGCGTCGGCGCTGGAGTCGATCGGCGTCCCGGATCTGCGGCTGTTCATCCGCGGCGACGAGGTGGAGATGCACCGGCGGCTGGTGCGCTCGGGGCTGCCGTTCGGCACCTGCCTGGACGCGGTCTACCTGCATCCGTGCGGATCCGACGAGTTCCGGCCGATCCTCGGTGGCCGGATGCACACCCAGTATCCCGACGACGCGACCAAGCGGTTCTTCACCTACCGCAACCGCGGCTACCTGCTGTCGCAGCCGGGGCTGCGCAAGCTGCTGGTGCAGGAGTGGGTCCGGTTCGGCTGGTTCTTCCTGGTGACGCGTCGCGACCCGAGGGGGCTGGCCGAATGGATCCGGTTGCGGCGCTTGGGACGTCGCGAGCTGTTCGGCAAGCCTGGAGGATCTCGATGACTTTCCTTGACGCGGCGGCCCAGTCGCGCACCCTGCGCCGAGCCCGCAGCGACCTGGTCGACGGCTTCCGCCGGCACGAGCTGTGGCTGCACCTGGGCTGGCAGGACATCAAGCAGCGCTACCGCCGTTCGGTGCTGGGCCCGTTCTGGATCACCATCGCGACGGGAACCACGGCGGTCGCGATGGGCGGGTTGTATTCCAAGCTGTTCCACCTGGAGCTGTCCGTGCACCTGCCGTACGTGACGCTGGGGCTGATCATCTGGAACCTGATCAACGCCGCGATCCTGGAGGGCGCCGACGTCTTCGTCGCCAACGAGGGGCTGATCAAGCAGTTGCCGACGCCGCTGAGCGTGCACGTCTACCGGCTGGTGTGGCGGCAGATGATCCTGTTCGCGCACAACATCGTCATCTACGTCGTCATCGCGATGATCTATCCCAAGCCGTGGTCGTGGGCGGACCTGTCGGTGATACCGGCGCTGGCGCTGATCGTGCTCAATTGCATATGGGTGTCACTGTGTTTCGGCATCCTGGCCACCCGCTACCGCGACATCGGCCCGCTGCTCTTCTCGGTCGTGCAGTTGCTGTTCTTCATGACGCCGATCATCTGGAACGACGACACCCTGCGGCAGCAGGGCGCCGGACGCTGGTCGAGCATCGTCGAGCTCAACCCGTTGTTGCACTACCTCGACATCGTGCGCGCGCCGCTGCTGGGGTCGCATCAGGAGCTGCGGCACTGGGCGGTGGTGTTGGTGTTGACGGCGGTGGGGTGGCTGCTGGCGGCCTTCGCCATGCGCCAGTACCGGGCGCGGGTGCCCTACTGGGTGTAATCGGCAACGGGACGGAGGTCGCCGATGGAGATCGTGGCGTCGGGACCGGGTTTTGCCGCGGAACTGCGCGGGGTGACGATCGCGGATGTCGCGGCTTCGCCGGACGTCTACGCGCAGGTGCGCGCGGCGTTCGAGGAGCATTCGGTGCTGGTCTTCCGGGACCAGCACGTCAGTGATGAAGCGCAGCTTGCCTTTTCGCGCAGGTTCGGCCCGCTGGAGGTGACCAAGGTGGGTGCGGTGGGCCACGGCAGCCACCTCGTGGTCCTCAAGACCCTCGACGACGACGGCAACGTGGTGCCAGCCGATCACCGGCTCGCCCTGGAAAACAAGGCGAATCAGCTGTGGCACACCGATAGTTCGTTCAAGCGGGTGCCGGCGCTGGCGTCGGTGCTGTCGTCACGCATCGTTCCGGGGCGCGGCGGCGAGACGGAGTACGTCTCCACCCGGATCGCGTTCGAACGGCTCGATCCCGGGTTGCGGGAACGGGTGGAGAATTCGTTCGCCTGGCACGAATACGCCTATTCGCGCGGCAAGATCGCGCCCGACCTGGCCCGCCCGGAGGAGCGGGCGGCCTTGCCGCCGCAATGCTGGCGCCTGGTGTGGCGCAACCCGGTCAACGGCCGCAAGGCGCTCTACCTCGCGTCGCACGCGTACGGGATCGAGGGCATGGAGCCGGCCGCGGCGCGGGAGTTGCTGGCGGCGCTGACCGAGGCCGCGACCGCTCCCGGTGCGAGCTACCTGCACTCGTGGCGGGCGGGCGACGTGGTGATGTGGGACAACCGGGCAACCATGCATCGCGGCCGGCCGTGGCCGGCGCACCAGCCGCGCTACATGGTGCGCAGCACCATCGCGGCGACCGCCGCCGACGGGCTGGAGGCCATGTATCCGCCGTGGCATGCCGTAGCCCGGTGAAACAGTTGGGCTGCGGCCGCCGACCTGCCGTTTCCGCCCGTCCCGACGCATCCGTCGAACCTCAAGCTGCTCTGCCGCCACCATGGGGGAATCAAGACCTTGCGGATTACTGCTCATCCTTTTTAAGAAGGTGTGCGTAGGGGTCGCTGTTCGAGTCGACGGTCTCGGGCATGGGATAGTAGGTTTTGATGAGCAGGTTTCCGTCATCGTCCCACGCGAATGTCTCAATGCTGTAAGCCATTTGGACGTTGGGCTCGGTACCGAAGTAGTTCTCACAGACCCAGGCCATCTCGTTGCCGTTCACCTGGACGGTGATCATCTTGATCTTGAGGATCGACTGGAACATGTCGAAGGCTTCGCTGGTGGCTGCCTCGAATCCGTGCTTCTCCTCGGTGCCCACCGGATCGAACATCCGGACACCCGCCGGGGCGATTGTGCGCCACGACGCCACCCACTCTTCCCGCTTCCCTGCGTTCCAGAGTTCGGCATGCTTTGCTGCATGCGCCAAGCGGGCTTGGCGACTTGGGACACCACTCATGTTGCTTTCTCCCTGCACCGTCTGCATTTCATGGCGTTGACAACAAAATCTGGACACCTGTCCATCAGATGATCAGGCTATCAACTCGGGGCATGAGTGTGTTCTCGTACCATGCCTGGCTGAGGGGAAACCCAGACAGTATTTGGATAATCGATCTCGACGGCACAGTGCGTCGGACGTTGCCGACCGGGCACGGCTACACCACCAAACCCCTTGGCGGACTTTACTTTCCAGCGTTGGCCGCCTGCCCTGAACGCCGACGTTGCCCACCTCGCTGCCCGCATCGCAGCGGGACCTCGGCGCGATGATGCCTGTCCGGCAACGAACCCGGGCCCAGGAGCACGCCGCCCCGGTGCGCGGCTCAATGAGTCGCGCATCAGCGCCGAGGCGCGGCGGTCGTTGCCCAACAACAACGATCCGCCGCCCTTGTCGTTTCGAGGGCTTTGACAGTGGCGGGCCGCCACGCCGTGGTGTCACACTGAAACGCCACCTGAGCAAGCGGGACGAAAGGTCCACCGACGTGACCAACAAACGCCAATCGCCGGCGGACGCGGCGCGCAAAAACCTGGAAGCCGAGCTGGACCGGCTGCGGCAGCGTCGCGACCGCCTCGAGGTCGAGGTCAAGAATGACCGCGGGATGGTGGGCGATCACGGCGATGCGGCCGAGGCGATCCAGCGGGCCGACGAGCTGGTGGTGCTGTCCGACCGGATCAACGAGCTGGACCGGCGGCTGCGGGCCGGGCCGCCGGACGCCGACGCCTCGGCGACGCTGCCCGGCGGCACCGAGGTGACCTTACGGTTCGCCGACGGCGAAGTGGTCACCATGCACGTGATCTCCATCGTCGAAGAGACACCGGTCGGCCGCGAGGGCGAGACGTTGACCGCCCGCAGCCCGCTGGCTCAGGCCCTTGCCGGACGCCAACCCGGCGACACGGTGACCTATCCGACGCCGCAGGGCGAGAAGCAGGTCGAGCTGATCGCGGTCAAGCTGCCCTAGACTCCCCTCGATGGTTGCCAGCCCGAACCTGAAACTGACCACCCAGGTCATGCGTTTCGTCGTCACCGGCGGCCTGGCCGGCATCGTCGACTTCGGCCTGTACGCGACGCTCTACAAGGTCGTGGGTGTGCAGGTCGACGTGGCCAAGGCGATCAGCTTCATCGTCGGCACCATCACCGCCTACCTGATCAACCGGCGGTGGACCTTCCAGGCGGCTCCCAGCACCGCCCGGTTCGTCGCGGTGATGGCGCTCTACGCCGTCACCTTCGCCGTGCAGGTCGGGCTCAACCATCTGTGCCTGGCGTTTCTGCACTACCGGGGCTGGGCGATCCCCGTCGCCTTCGTGATCGCGCAGGGCACCGCGACGGTGATCAACTTCGTCGTGCAGCGGGCCGTCATCTTCCGCATCCGCTGAGGCTTCTTGTGCAAGCGGTACCCTCTTTCACGATGTCGAGCACCGATCCCCTCATCACGCCCGCCCGGCTGACGGGCTTCGGGCGCACCGCCCCGTCGGTGGCCCAGGTGCTCAGAACCCGCGACCCCGAGGTGATCGCCAAGGCCGTCGCCCGGGTCGCCGATTCGGGTCATTCCAAGGGTCGCGGCGTGATCGCGCGCGGGCTGGGCCGCTCCTACGGCGACAACGCCCAAAACGGCGGCGGCCTGGTGATCGACATGACCGGGCTCAACCGCATCCACTCGATCAGCGCCGACACCCGGCTGGTCGACGTCGACGCCGGCGTCAGCCTGGACCAGCTGATGAAGGCGGCGCTGCCGTTCGGGCTGTGGGTCCCGGTGCTGCCGGGCACCCGCCAGGTCACCGTCGGCGGCGCGATCGCCTGCGACATCCACGGCAAGAACCACCACAGCGCCGGCAGCTTCGGCAACCACGTGCGCTCCATGGAGCTGCTGATGGCCGACGGCACCGTGCGCACCATCACCCCCGACGGCCCGGACGCTTCCGACGCCGAGCTGTTCTGGGCCACCGTCGGCGGCAACGGCCTGACCGGGATCGTGCTGCGCGCCACTATCGCCATGACCCCGACCGAGACGGCGTACTTCATCGCTGACGGGGTGGCCACCAAGGACCTCGACGAAACCGTCGCCGTGCACCTCGACGGCAGCGAAGCCGACTACACCTACTCCAGCGCCTGGTTCGACCTGATCAGCCCGCCGCCCAAGCTCGGCCGGGCCGCGGTGAGCCGGGGCAGCCTGGCCCGGCTGGACCAGCTGCCCAAGAAGCTGGCCAAGAACCCGCTGAAATTCGATGCGCCGCAGCTGTTGACGGTGCCCGACGTGTTCCCGGTCAGCGCGATGAACAAGCTGTCGTTCATGGCGATCGGTGAGGTGTACTACCGGCTGGGCGGCACCTACACCGGCAAGATCATGAACCTGTCGCAGTTCTATCACATGCTCGACCTGGTCAGCGGCTGGAACAATGCTTATGGCCCAAGCGGTTTCGCGCAACACCAGTTCCTGGTCCCGCCGGACGCGATGGACGAGTTCAAGGCCATCATCCGCTGGATCCAGACCCGCGGCCACTACTCGGCGCTCAACGTGTTCAAGCTTTTCGGCCCGGGCAACCGCGCGCCGCTGAGCTTCCCGATGGCCGGCTGGAACGTCGCGATGGACTTCCCCAACAAGCCCGGGGTCAACGAGTTCCTCAACGAGCTCGACAGGCGGGTCCTGCAATTCGGCGGGCGGGTGTACACCGCCAAGGACTCGCGCACCAACGCCGAAACCTTCCACGCCATGTACCCGCGCATCGACGAGTGGATCGCGGTGCGCCGCAAGGTGGATCCGACGGGGGTGTTCGCCTCCGACATGGCCCGACGTTTGGAGCTGCTCTAGATGGTGCTGGACGCCGTGGGAAATCCGCAGACCATCCTGCTGCTCGGTGGCACCTCCGAGATCGGGCTGGCCATCTGCGAGCGTTACCTGCAGAACGCGCACGCGCGAATCATCTTGGCCGCCATGCCCGGTGACCCGGGGCGGGACGCCGCGGTGGAGCAGATGAAGGCCGCCGGAGCGCGATCGGTGGAGGTGATCGACTTCGAAGCCACCGACACCGACACCCATCCCAAGATGATCGAGCAGGCGTTCGCGGGCGGTGACGTCGACGTGGCCATCGTCGCATTCGGCATCCTCGGCGACGCCGAAGAGCTGTGGCAGGACCAGCGTAAGGCGGTGCAGGCTGCCGAAATCAATTACACCGCAGCGGTTTCGGTGGGCGTCTTGCTCGCCGAGAAGATGCGCGGCCAGGGCTTCGGCCAGATCATCGCGATGAGCTCGGCCGCCGGCGAGCGGGTGCGGCGGTCCAACTTCGTCTACGGGTCCACCAAGGCCGGCTTGGACGGCTTCTACTTGGGCCTGGGAGAGGCGTTGCGCGAGTACGGCGTTCGCGTGCTGGTGATCCGACCCGGCCAGGTGCGGACCCGGATGAGCGCGCACGTCAAGGAAGCGCCGCTGACGGTGGACAAGGAGTACGTCGCCAACCTAGCGGTGACCGCGGCCGCAAAAGGTAAGGAATTGGTTTGGGCGCCAGCAGCATTCCGTTACGTGATGATGGTGTTGCGACACATCCCGCGCCCCATTTTCCGCAAACTGCCGATCTGATCATGCGTAGCGCGCTGGCCACCCTCGGCCAGATGGCCGTGGCCGTGCTGGTCGCCGTCGTCGTCGCGGTGGTGTCGCTGACCGCCATCGCCGGGGTGCAGTGGCCGGCCTTCCCGTCGTCGAATCAACTGCACGCGCTGACCACCGTCGGGCAGGTCGGCTGTCTGGCCGGTCTGGTCGCCGTCGGCTGGGTGTGGCACTCGTTCACCGGCCGAGTCCGGCGTCTCGCTCAACTGGGTGGGCTGGTGTTCGTGTCCGCGTTCACCGTGGTGACGCTCGGCATGCCGCTGGGCGCCACCAAGCTGTATTTGTTCGGCATCTCCGTCGACCAGCAGTTCCGCACCGAGTACCTGACGCGGCTGGCCGACAGTCCCGCCCTGCGCGACATGACCTATCTCGGGCTGCCGCCGTTCTACCCGCCGGGCTGGTTCTGGATCGGCGGGCGCGAGGCCGCGCTGTCCGGGACACCGGCGTGGGAGGTGTTCAAGCCGTGGGCCATCACCTCGATCACCGTCGCCGTCGCGGTGGCGCTGGTGCTGTGGTGGCGCATGGTCCGGTTCGAGTACGCGCTGATCGTCACCACCGCGACGGCGGCGGTGACGCTGGCCTACGGTTCACCCGAGCCGTACTCGGCGATGATCACCGTGCTGCTGCCGCCGGTGCTGGTGCTCACCTGGTCGGGCCTGCGCGCGGGTGAGTGCCGGGCTGGGGGGACGGCCGGGGGCGCGGCTGGCGGGGCACCCGAGACCACCGAGCGTGCGGCTGGCCAGGCGCCCGAGACCGCCGAGCGTGAAACTAACTTCACGGTCGGCGCCGAGCGTGAAACTAACTTCACGCTCGCGGCGGGCGAGACGCCGGGCGCGGCGGGCGAGACGCCGGGCGCGGCGGGCGAGACGCCGAGCGAGGCGTCGAGCGCGGCGGCGAGGCGTCGAGCGCCCCAGGCGAGACGCCGAGCACCCCAGGCGAGACGCCGCGGAGCGGCTGGGCCGCCGTCGTCGGAGCCGGGCTGTTCCTGGGCTTCACGGCCACCTGGTACACGCTGCTGTTCGGGTTCACCGCGTTCGCGGTGGGACTGATGGCGCTGTGGCTGGCGGGCCTGCGCTGGCGGCGGCACGGGGTCCGCGCGGCGCTCGACCCGCTGCGCCGGCTGGCCGTCATCGTCGGCATCGCGGTCGCGATCGGGTGCACCACCTGGCTGCCGTTCCTGGTTCGCGCGGCCCGCAATCCGGTCAGCAACACCGGCAGCGCCCAGCACTACCTGCCGGCCGACGGCGCCGAGCTGACCTTCCCGATGCTGCAGTTCACGCTGCTCGGCGTCGTCTGCATGGCGGGCACGCTTTGGCTGGTGCTGCGCGCCCGCGCGTCGGTGCGCGCGGGCGCCCTGGCCATCGGCGTGCTGGCCGTCTACCTGTGGTCGCTGCTGTCCATGCTCACCACGCTGGCCCGCACCACGCTGCTGTCCTTCCGGCTGCAGCCGACGCTGAGCGTGCTGTTGGTGGCGGCCGGGGCGTTCGGGCTCGTGGAGGCCGCGCTCGCGCTGCGGCGCCAAAGCCGCGCCGTCATCCCGGTGGCCGGCGCGATCGGGCTGGCCGCGGCCATCGCGTTCAGCCAGGACATCCCCGACGTGCTGCGGCCGGACCTGACCATCGCCTACACCGACACCGACGGCCACGGGCAGCGCGGCGACCGGCGGCCGCCCAGCGCGGAGAAGTTCTACGCCACCATCGACGACGTCATCACCCGCGAGACCGGCCGGCCCCGCGACCAGACCGTGGTGATGACCGCCGACTACAGCTTCCTGTCCTTCTACCCCTACTGGGGATTCCAGGGGCTGACCTCGCACTACGCCAACCCGCTCGCGCAGTTCGACCTGCGGGCCGCGCAGATCGACAAGTGGTCCAAGCTCAAGACCGCCGACGAGTTGCTGCACGCCCTGGACACCTGCCCCTGGCCGCCGCCGACGGTGTTTTTGATGCGCCACGGCGCGAACAACACCTACACCCTGCGGCTGGCCGAGGACGTCTACCCCAACCAGCCCAACGTGCGGCGCTACACCGTCGAGCTGCGCGCGGCCCTGTTCGACAGCCCGCGGTTCGCGGTCCACCGCGTCGGCCCCTTCGTGCTGGCCATCCGCAAGCCGGCGGCGTAACGACTGATGAGCACCGACACCGGGTCCCGCATCGCCGAAGAACTAGCATCTAGCTCCGTGCACGACACGGAGGCAAATCACCGGATCGCTCGGTGGGTTGCCTCTGTCGCGGGGCTGCTCGGGGTGCTGCTGGCGGTGGCCACCCCGCTGCTGCCGGTCGACCAGACCACCGCCCAGCTCAACTGGCCCCAGAACGGCAGCTTCGGCAGCGTGGAGGCGCCGCTGATCGGTTACGTGGCCACCGATTTGAACATCACCGTCCCGTGCCAGGCCGCCGCCGGGCTGGCCGGCCGGGGCAACCCCGGCAAGACGGTGTTGTTGTCGACGGTGCCCAAGCAGGCGCCCAAGGCGGTCGACCGCGGGCTGCTGATCGTGCGGGCCAACGACGACCTGGTGCTGGTGGTGCGCAACGTCCCGGTGGTGACGGCCCCGCTGAGCCAGGTGCTGGGCCCGGCCTGCCAGCGGTTGACCTTCACCGCGCACGCCGACAAGGTCACCGCCGAGTTCGTCGGGCTCACCCAGGGCCCCAACACCGAGCACCCCGGCGCGCCGCTGCGCGGCGAGAAGAGCGGCTATGACTTCCGGCCGCAGATCGTCGGCGTGTTCACCGACCTGAGCGGACCGGCGCCGCCGGGCCTGAGCTTCTCGGCGACCATCGACACCCGCTACAGCAGCAGCCCCACCCCGCTGAAGATGGCCGCGATGATCCTCGGCCTGGTGCTGACCGGCGCGGCGCTGGTCGCGCTGCACATCCTGGACACCGCCGACGGCACCCGGCACCGCCGCTTCCTGCCCGCCCGCTGGTGGTCGATCGGCGGGCTGGACGCGCTGGTCATCGCCGTGCTGACGTGGTGGCATTTCGTCGGCGCCAACACCTCCGACGACGGCTACATCCTGACCATGGCCCGGGTGTCCGAGCACGCCGGCTACATGGCCAACTACTACCGCTGGTTCGGCACGCCCGAAGCGCCGTTCGGCTGGTACTACGACCTGCTGGCGCTGTGGGCGCACGTCAGCACCACCAGCATCTGGATGCGGCTGCCCACCCTGGCGATGGCGTTGACCTGCTGGTGGGTGATCAGCCGCGAGGTGATGCCGCGGCTGGGTCACGCCGTCAAGCAGAACCGGGCGGCGGCCTGGACGGCGGCGGGCATGTTCCTGGCGGTGTGGCTGCCACTGGACAACGGCCTGCGGCCCGAGCCGATCATCGCCCTGGGCATCCTGCTCACCTGGTGCTCGGTGGAACGCGCGGTGGCCACCAGCCGGCTGCTGCCGGTCGCGGTCGCCTGCATCATCGGCGCGCTGACCCTGTTCTCCGGGCCGACGGGCATCGCCTCGATCGGCGCGCTGCTGGTCGCGATCGGGCCGCTGCGCACGATCCTGCATCGCCGGATCACGCGATTCGGCGCGCTCCCGCTGATCGCGCCCCTGCTGGCCGCGGCCACCGTCACCGCCATCCTGATCTTCCGCGACCAGACGCTGGCCGGGGAGGTTCAGGCCAGCATGCTCAAGCGCGCCGTCGGGCCCAGCCTGAGCTGGTTCGACGAACACATCCGCTACGAGCGGCTGTTCATGGCCAGCCCGGACGGGTCGGTCGCCCGCCGCTTCGCCGTGCTGGCGCTGGTGCTCGCGCTCGGAGTGACCGTCGCAATGTCGTTGCGCAAGGGTCGAATTCCCGGCACCGCCACCGGGCCGAGCCGGCGCATCGTCGGGATCACCATCATCTCGTTCGTCGCGATGATGTTCACCCCCACCAAATGGACGCACCACTTCGGGGTGTTCGCCGGGCTGGCCGGGCCGCTGGGTGCGCTGGCCGCGGTCGCGGTGACCGCGGCGGCGATGCGGTCCCGGCGCAACCGCACCGTCTATGCCGCCGTGGTGCTGTTTTTGGTGGCGCTGTCGTTCGCCAGCGTCAACGGCTGGTGGTACGTCTCGAATTTCGGTGTGCCGTGGTCGAATGCGTTCCCGGCGTGGCATTACGCGTTCGCCACCGCGCTGCTCGGACTGACCGTGCTGGTGCTGCTGCTGGCGGCCTGGTTCCATTTCGTGGCGCCCGACGACGGCCCGCCGAAAACCCGCTGGGGGGCGCGGCTGGCCGGAATCATCCAGTCCCCCTTGGCAATTGCGACCTGGGCGCTGGTGGTGTTCGAGGTGGCGTCGCTGACCTTGGCGATGACGGACCAGTATCCGGCGTGGTCGGTCGGCCGCTCCAACCTGCAGGCGTTGACCGGGAAGACGTGCGGCCTGGCCGAGGACGTGCTGGTGGAACAGGACCCCAGCGCCGGCCTGCTGTCGCCGGTCGGCGGCCCGGCCGGCCCGTCGGCAGCCGAGGCGCTGGGCGCGGGTTTGTCGGAAGCCTTCACCGCCAACGGGATTCCCGCCGACGTGCGCGCCGACCCGGTGATGGAACGCCCGGGTGACCGCAGCTTCGTCAACGACGAGGAGAAAACCGGCAGCAACCAGGCCGGCACCGAGGGCGGCACCACCCCGGCGCCGGGGATCAACGGGTCGTCGGCCCAGCTGCCGTTCAACCTCGACCCGGCGCGCACGCCGGTGCTGGGCAGCTGGCGCTCCGGCATCCAGGTGCCCGCCCACCTGCGGTCCGGCTGGTACCGGCTGCCCGCCCGCGACAAGGCGCGGCCGCTGCTGGTGGTCAGCGCGGCCGGGCGTTTCGACCCGCGCGAGGTCCAGGTGCAGTGGGCCACCGACGAGCAGGCGGCCAGCGGGCACCCGGGCGGCTCGTTCCAATTCGCCGACGTCGGCGCGTCACCGGCCTGGCGCAACCTGCGGTTGCCGCTGTCGGCGATCCCGGCCGCCGCCACCCAGGTCCGGTTGGTCGCCGACGACGAAGACCTGGCCCCGCAGCATTGGATTGCGCTGACGCCGCCGCGGATTCCCCAGCTGCGCACCCTGCAGGACGTGGTGGGGTCGAAGGACCCGGTGTTCCTGGACTGGCTGGTCGGGCTGGCCTTCCCCTGCCAGCGGCCGTTCGGCCATCAGAACGGCGTGGACGAGACGCCGAAATGGCGCATCCTGCCGGACCGATTCGGCGCCGAGGCCAACTCGCCGGTGATGGACAACAACGGCGGCGGCCCGCTGGGCGTCACCGAGCTGCTGGCCAAGGCCACCACCATGGCCACCTACTTGAAGGACGACTGGTCCCGCGACTGGGGCTCGCTGCAACGGCTGACCCCGTACTATCCCGACGCCCGGCCCGCCCAGCTGCTGCTGGGCACGGCGACGCGCAGCGGGCTGTGGAATCCCGCGCCGCTGCGGCACTGACGAACGCTGCCCCGCCTCCGGCGACAGCCAAAAACGGGGCAGCGTCAGCGATTTCAGATCACGGAACCGAGGCCCGCAGCGGGTGGGTGAGCGCCCAGCCCGGGTTCAAGAAGTTGGCGGCGTAGTGACGCACCGGGTGCAGCGGTCCGCTGTGCGGGACGTACGGGCTCGCCGAGGCGACGGCCGGCATCAGCGAACCGGCGATGGACAAGCCGATGGCGCCCAACCCGACACCCGCGGCGATGCGGAGCTTGGAGACCTTCTCCTTCATGGTGATTCCTATCTGCCGTATTTCTCTAGGGCCGGTCGCGCCGACCGGCAACACCAGGTTGCGACGGCCGGCTTGCCGGACGGTCGAGAGATTCTTGGGAAATCCTTGCGTCCCCGGTAGCGCCCTTGAGGCCGGGCGGCCGTCGGCCTAGGTTTGGCGTTTGTGAGCACCGGCCGACCGCGATGACATCCGAGCTGATGGCGATGGCCCGCGCCGAGCGGGCCGACCTCGCCGAATTCCTGGCCACCCTGGGGCCGCCAGATTGGGAGGCGCCCAGCCTGTGCAGCCGATGGAGCGTGAAAGACGTTGTCGCCCATGTGATCAGCTATGAAGAGCTGGGGGCTTTCGGATTGCTGAAACGCTTCGCCAAGGGCTGGGTGGTGCGGGCCAACCAGGTGGGCGTCGACGAGTTCGCGGACCTGACGCCGCAACAGCTGCTGGAGTTCCTGCGCGAGCACCTCGAACCGCGGGGATTGACAGCGGGTTTCGGCGGAATGATCGCACTGGTCGACGGGACGATTCATCACCAGGACATCCGCCGCGCGCTGGGCCGGCCGCGGGTGGTGCCGCCGGACCGGCTGCAGCGGGTGCTGTCGCTGGTGCCCGGCAATCCCAGGCTCGGTGCGGGGCGACGGATCCGGGGCCTGCGACTGCGCGCCACCGACATCGACTGGACGCACGGCGACGGGCCGCAGGTGAGCGGGCCCGGCGAGGCGCTGCTGATGGCGATGTCGGGGCGCCCGGCCGCGCTGGCAGATCTGGACGGGCCGGGGCGCGCGACGCTGGCCGCCCGGCTCGGCCAATAGCGTTCAGTCGGGCCGGATTTCGAAGACGAACTCGGAGTTGCCGATGCGGATGTGGTCGCCGTCGGCCAGGGTGGCGCTGCGCTGCACCCGCCGGCCCCGCACCTGGACGCCGTTGGTCGATTTCATGTCGGTGATCAGGAAATCCGTTCCGGTGTCGATGATGACGGCGTGGTGGCGGCTGACCTCGGTGTCGTCCAGCACGATCTCGTTGTCGTCGAGCCGGCCGATCCGGGTGGTCACCCCGTTGAGCTGATAGTGGCGCCCGGCCTTGTCCCGCAACCGGGCGACGACGGGATTGTCGACCACCGCCGCCGACTCGGACCGCACCGTGCTCTGCTTGTGGGTGCTCAGCATCGCCCGCCTGGCGGCCTTCCCGGGCTGCCCGGGCCCGAGCGGCTCCTGGCGCAGGATGCGCTGCTGCAGCGCCTTGACCGTGGGCCCCGGGTCGATGCCCAGCCCCTCGGCCAGCGCGGTTTTGAGCCGCCGGTAGGCGCCGAGCGCATCGGATTGGCGTTCGGTGACGTAGTAGGCGGTGATCAGTTGCGCCCACAGCGGTTCGCGGTAGGGATGCTGGGCGACCAGCGCCTCGAGCTCCCCGATCACGCCATCGGCGCGCCCGCAAGCGATCTCGGCCTCGGCGCGGGCGGTGTGCGCCGCGACGCGCTCCTCGAGCAGCAGATTGGCGAACGCGTCGACGAACGGGAAGTTGTGGAGGTCGTCGAGCACCGGTCCGCGCCATTCGCGCAGCGCCGCCGCCAGGTGGCCGCTGGCCTCCTCGAAGCGCCCCTGGCTGGCGGCCTGCACCCCCGCGGTCTTGTGCCCGCGGAAGCGTCCCAGGTCGCAGTCCGCGTCGGCGACGTTGAGCTGGTAGCCGGGCGGGACACTGGCCAGCACCCCGTTGGGGTTGGGCAACGCGCTGCGCAGCAGCCGGCGCAGGGTGGACACATAGGACTGGATGCTGGTGCGCGCCGCCGGCACCGGCGCCGCGCCCCACACCCCGTCGATCAACGCGTCGACGGACACCGGCCGGTTGCGGTGGATCAGCAGCATGGCCAGCACCGCCCGCTGTTTGGGCGCACCCAACGGCAGCTGGGCGCCGCCGGCGGTCACCGACAACGGACCCAGGACACCGAACCCCAGACCTGCGTTCGCCACGCGCTGTCAGCCTCCTCAGCAGTCCATTTTGACCGCACGCACGCGGCGAATGCTGAATTGGCGGGCGGATGTTCGCTGTGAATCACCCCCGGGTTCGCACCGGCGCGCGGCGGAGATCGCCCCCGCGCAGCCCCGCATCCCGGGCGGACAAAGCCGCGTCGCTTACGATCGAGCCTCGTGCCCCACGACGGTAAACAGCGATCGCAGCGGATCCCCCGGTCGGTGGCCGCCGTCGCGGGCATCGCCGGCCTGCTGCTGTGCCTGGCCGTCCCGCTGCTCCCGGTGCGCCAGACCACGGCCACGGTGCTGTGGCCGCAGGGCACGGTCGACGGACACGTCAGCCAGATCACCGCGCCCCTGGTGTCGGGGGCGCCCCGCGCGCTGGACATCTCCATCCCCTGCCCGGCCGTCGCCACCCTGCCCGCCGACGGCGGCCTGGTGGTCTCCACGCTGCCGCCCGGCGGCATGGACGCCGGCAAGAACGGGCTGTTCGTGCGGGCCAACAAGGACGTGGTCGTCGTCGCCTTCCGGGACACCGTCGCGGCGGTGGCGCAGCGCCCGGCCGTCGCCGCCGGGGCCTGCAGCGTGCTGCACGCCTGGGCCGACGCCGGCGCGGCCGGTGCCGAGTTCGTCGGCATCCCCGGCGCCGCGGCAACCCTGCCCGCCGAGAAGAAGCCCCAGGTCGGCGGGATCTTCACCGACCTCAAGGTGCCCGCCGGGCCGGGGCTTTCGGCCCGCGTCGACATCGACAACCGGTTCATCACCGCGCCGACGGTCCTCAAACAGATCGTGATGGTGCTGGGCACGCTGGCGGTGCTGACCGCCATCGTCGCGCTGGCGGTGCTGGATCGGCGCAGCCGCGGCGGCGGCACCCTGATCAACTGGCGCTCCCCGATCGCGTGGCTGTCCCGGTACCGCCCCGGCACCCATTTGGCCAACTGGCGCCGGGTCGGGCTCGCGACCTGGATCGCCGACGCCGCGGTGCTCGCCGCCCTGCTGCTGTGGCACGTCGTCGGGGCGACCTCGTCGGACGACGGCTACAACCTGACCATCGCCCGGGTTGCGCCGAAGGCCGGCTACCTCGTCGACTACTACCGCTACTTCGGCACCACCGACGCGCCCTTCGACTGGTATCTGGGCCTGCTGTCCCGGCTGGCCTCGGTGAGCACGGCCGGCGTGTGGATGCGGCTGCCCGCGACGCTGGCCGGGATCGGCTGCTGGCTGATCATCAGCCACTGGGTGCTGCGCCGGCTGGGCCCGGGCCGGGGCGGGCTGGCGGCCAACCGGGTGGCGGTCTTCACCGCGGGCGCGGTGTTCGTCGCGGCCTGGCTACCGTTCAACAACGGGCTGCGGCCCGAACCGCTGATCGCGCTGGGCGTGCTGGTTACCTGGATGCTGGTGGAACGGGCCATCGCGCTGCAGCGGCTGGCGCCGGCGGCGGTGGCCGTCGTGGTGGCGTTGCTGACCGCCACCCTGGCGCCGCAGGGCCTGATCGCGGTCGCCGCGCTGCTCACCGGCGCCCGGGCCGTCGCCCAGACCATCCGGCGGCGCCGGGCCAGCGACGGTCTGCTGGCGCCGCTGGCGGTGCTGGCGGCGGCGCTGTCGCTGATCCTGGTGGTGGTGTTCCGCAGCCAGACCGTGGCCACGGTGCTGGAGTCGGCCCGGATCAAATACAAGGTCGGCCCGACGATCGCCTGGTACCAGGATTGGTTGCGCTACTACTTCCTGACGGTCGAATCCAACCCCGACGGGTCGATGGCGCGGCGCTTCGCCGTGCTGGTGATGCTGCTGTGCCTGTTCGGCATGCTGGTCATCCTGCTGCGCCGCGGCCATGTCCCCGGGGTGGCCAGCGGCCCGGCCTGGCGGCTGATCGGCACCACCGCCGTCGGCCTGCTGCTGTTGACGTTCACGCCGACCAAGTGGGCGGTCCAGTTCGGCGCCTTCGCCGGGCTGGCCGGGGCGCTGGGCGCGCTGACCGCGTTCGCCTGCTCGCGGATCGGCCTGCACAACCGCCGCAATCTCACGCTGTACGTGACGGCGTTGCTGTTCGTGCTGGCCTGGGCCACCTCCGGGATCAACGGCTGGTTCTACGTCGGCAACTACGGGGTGCCGTGGTACGACATCCAGCCGGTCATCGCCAGCCACCCGGTGACGTCGATGTTCCTGACGCTGTCCATCATCACCGGGCTGCTGGCGGCCTGGCAGCACTTCCGGATGGACTACGCGGGCCACACCGAGGTCAAGGACAGCCGGCGCAACCGCGTGCTGGCGTCCACCCCGCTGCTGGTGGTCGCGACCATCATGGTGGTCGGCGAGGTCGCCTCGCTGACCAAGGGCGCGGTGTTCCGCTACCCGCTGTACACCACCGGCAAGGCCAACCTGGCCGCCATCGCGTCGGGGCTGTCGCCGACCAGCTGCGCGATGGCCGACGACGTGCTGGCCGAGCCGGACGCCAACGCCGGCATGCTGCAGCCGCTGCCGGGCCAGACGTTCGGGCCGGACGGGCCGCTCGGCGGGGTCAACCCGGTCGGCTTCAAACCCGACGGCGTGGGCGACGACCTGCAGTCCGACCCCGTGGTGACCAAGCCCGGGCTGGTCAACTCGGACGCCTCCCCCAACAAACCCAACGTCGCCTACAGCGACTCGGCGGGCACCGCCGGCGGCAAGGGGCCGGTGGGCGTCAACGGCTCGCACGCGGCGCTGCCGTTCGGCCTCGACCCGGCCCGCACCCCGGTGATGGGCAGCTACGGCGAGAACTCGCTGGCCGCCACGGCCACCTCGGCCTGGTACCAGCTGCCGCCCCGCACGCCGGACCGCCCGCTGGTGGTGGTGTCGGCGGCCGGCGCGATCTGGTCCTACAAGGAGGACGGCACGTTCACCTACGGCCAGTCGCTGAAACTGCAGTGGGGCGTTGCCCGCCCGGACGGCAGCACGGTGCCGCTGGCCGAGGTGCAGCCGATCGACATCGGCCCGCAGCCGGCGTGGCGCAATCTGCGCTTCCCGCTGGGCTGGGCGCCGCCGGAGGCCAACGTGGCGCGCATCGTCGCCTACGACCCGAACCTGAGTTCCGAGCAGTGGTTCGCGTTCACCCCGCCGCGGGTGCCGGTGACCGAAACCCTGCAGCAGCTGATCGGCTCGCAGACGCCGGTGATGATGGACATCGCGACCGCGGCGAACTTCCCGTGCCAGCGGCCCTTCTCCGAACACCTTGGCGTGGCTGAACTTCCGGCCTACCGCATCCTGCCGGACCGCAAGCAGACCGCGGCGTCGTCGAACCTGTGGCAGTCCAGCGAAGCCGGCGGGCCGTTCCTGTTCCTGCAGGCGCTGCTGCGCACCTCGACCATCCCGACCTATCTGCGCGGCGACTGGTATCGCGACTGGGGATCGGTGGAGCAGTACTTCCGGTTGGTGCCGGCCGATCAGGCGCCGGACGCCGCTATCGAACAGGGTGTGATGACAGTGCACGGCTGGAGCCGGCAGGGACCGATTCGGGCACTCCCATGAGCGTTTCGACCGTCGGCGGCGACGTGCGGGTGACGCGCTGGGTGGCGACCATCGCCGGGCTGATCGGGTTCGTGCTGTCGGTCGCCACCCCGCTGCTGCCCGTCGTGCAGACCACCGCGACGCTGAACTGGCCGCAGGGCGGTCAGTTGAACAGCGTTACCGCACCGCTGATTTCGCTCACCCCGGTGGACCTGACCGCGACGGTCTCCTGCTCGTTGGTGCGCGACCTGCCGCCCGAGGGCGGGGTGATCCTGTCCACCGGGCCCAAGAAGGGCAAGGACGCCGCGCTCAACGCGTTGTTCGTCGTCGCCCACGGCAAGCGCATCGACGTCACCGACCGCAACGTGGTGATCGCCAGCGCATCCCGGGATCAGGTGGCCGGAGCCGGGTGTTCCCGCATCGAGATCACCTCGACCCGCGCCGGCACCTTCGCCACCTTCGTCGGGCTCACCGACCCGGCGGGCAAACCACTCGGCGGCGGATTCCCCGACCCCAACCTGCGGCCCCAGATCGTCGGCGTGTTCACCGACCTGACCGGGCCCTCCCCGGCCGGCCTGAAGCTGTCGGCGACCATCGACACCCGATTCTCCACCACGCCAACCACTTTGAAGCTGGCGGCGATGGTGACGGCGATCCTGGCCACCATCGTCGCGCTGGTCGCGCTGTGGCGGCTCGACCAGCTGGACGGGCACCGGATGCGCCGGCTCATTCCGGCGAACTGGCGCACGTTCACCCTGGCCGACGTCGCGGTGATCTTCGGGTTCGTGCTCTGGCACGTAATCGGGGCGAACTCGTCGGACGACGGCTACATCCTGGGCATGGCCCGGGTGGCCGACCGCGCCGGCTACGTGTCGAACTACTTCCGCTGGTTCGGCAGCCCCGAGGACCCGTTCGGCTGGTACTACAACCTGCTGGCGCTGATGACGCATGTCAGCGACGCCAGCCTGTGGATGCGGTTGCCGGACCTGTTCGCCGGAATCGTGTGCTGGCTGTTGCTGTCCCGCGAGGTGCTGCCCCGGCTGGGACCGGCGGTGGCCGCCAGCAGGCCGGCCAACTGGGCGGCGGGCATGGTGTTGCTGACGGCGTGGATGCCGTTCGACAACGGGCTGCGCCCCGAGCCGATCATCGCGCTGGGATCGCTGGTCACCTATGTGCTGATCGAGCGTTCGATGCGCTACAGCCGGCTCACCCCGGCCGCGCTGGCCGTCATCACGGCCGCCTTCACGCTGGGCGTGCAGCCCACCGGGCTGATCGCGGTGGCCGCGTTGGTCGCCGGTGGTCGCCCGATCCTGCGCATCCTGGTCCGCCGGCACCGGGTGGTGGGCACCTGGCCGCTGGTGGCGCCCATGCTGGCCGCCGGCACGGTGATCCTGACGGTGGTGTTCGCCGACCAGACGCTGGCAACGGTGTTGGAAGCCACCAGGATTCGCACCGCGATCGGACCCAGCCAGGCCTGGTACACCGAGAACCTGCGCTACTACTACCTGATCCTGCCCACCGTCGACGGCTCGCTGTCCCGGCGGTTCGGCTTCCTGATCACCGCGCTGTGCCTGTTCACCGCGGTGTTCATCATGTTGCGGCGCAAGCGAATTCCCGGGGTGGCCCGCGGGCCGGCGTGGCGGCTGATGGGTGTCATCTTCGGCACCATGTTCTTTTTGATGTTCACCCCCACCAAGTGGGTGCACCATTTCGGCCTGTTCGCCGCGGTGGGCGCGGCGATGGCCGCGCTGACCACCGTGCTGGTGTCGCCGGCGGTGCTGCGCTGGTCGCGCAACCGGATGGCGTTCTTGGCCGCGCTGCTGTTCATGATGGCGCTGTGCTTCGCCACCACCAACGGCTGGTGGTATGTGTCCAGCTACGGGGTGCCGTTCAACAGCACCATGCCGAAGATCGGCGGAATCACGGTCAGCACAGTCTTTTTCGCGATGTTCGTCGCGGCCGCGCTGTACGCGATCTGGTTGCACTTCGCCTCCCGGGAGCACGGCGAGGGCCGGCTGGCCCGGGCGCTGACGGCGGCGCCGGTGCCCCTCGCGGCCGGCTTCATGGCGCTGGTGTTTATCGCGTCGATGGTGGCAGGCATCGTCCGCCAGTACCCCACCTACTCCAACGCCTGGGACAACCTGCGCGAGTTCAGCGGCGGCTGCGGGCTGGCCGACGACGTGCTCGTCGAACCGGACAGCAACGTCGGCTACATGACGCCGCTCGGCGGCGATTACGGGCCGCTGGGCCCGCTGGGCGGGCAGCACCCGGTGGGCTTCTCCCCGAACGGGGTGCCCGAACACACTGTCGCCGAAGCGATTCGGATCACCCCCAACCAGCCCGGCACCGACTACGACTGGGACGCGCCGACCAAGCTGAGCGCGCCGGGCATCAACGGCTCGACCGTGCCGCTGCCGTACGGCCTGGACGCCGCCCGGGTGCCGCTGGCCGGCAGCTACACCACCGGGGCGCAACAGCAGAGCCGGTTGACCTCGGCGTGGTACCGGCTGCCCGCACCCGATGACGGTCACCCGCTGGTGGTGGTGACCGCCGCCGGCAAGATCGCCGGCAACAGCGTGCTGCACCACCACACCGACGGGCAGACCGTGGTGCTCGAGTACGGCCGGCCCGGGCCCGGCGGTGACATCGTGCCCGCCGGCCGGCTGGTGCCCTACGACCTGTACGGCGAGCAGCCCAAGGCCTGGCGCAACCTGCGCTTCGCCCGCTCCGACATGCCCGCGGACACCGTGGCCGTGCGGGTGGTGGCCGAGGACCTGTCGCTGACGCCGGAGGACTGGATCGCGGTGACCCCGCCGCGGGTGCCCGAGATGCGCTCGCTGCAGGAGTACGTCGGCTCGACCCAGCCGGTGCTGATGGACTGGGCGGTCGGGCTGGCCTTCCCGTGCCAGCAGCCGATGCTGCACGTCAACGGGGTCACCGAGATCCCCAAGTTCCGCATCACCCCGGATTACACCGCCAAGAAGATGGACACCGACACCTGGGAGGACGGCACCAACGGGGGCCTGCTGGGGATCACCGACCTGCTGCTGCGGGCGCACGTGATGTCGACGTACCTGTCGCACGACTGGGGCCGGGACTGGGGATCGCTGCGCCGGTTCGAAACCATCGCCGACGCGCATCCCGCGCAACTCGATCTGGGCACCGCGACCCGCACCGGTTGGTGGTCGCCGGGCCCGATACGAATAAAACCATAAATGGTTTAGCCGTAATTATTCACCGGTCGAATAACGCGCCGAATTAACGATCGAGTAATTACCGATAATGGGTTTCGGCAATCCATTTCCGGGTCAATACTAATTCCGCCGTGATCCAGTTCACACCCGGAAAAGGATGGCCCGATGCACACGCTGATTCGCCTGGGAACCCACGCGGCCGCCGTCACGGCGCTGATCCTCCCGGCCGCGGTGTCATCCCCGGCCACCGCGGCCGCCGAGGGTGGCGGCACCACCGTCGTTTTCGACAACTACCTGCGCCGTTGCGATTTCAGCAAGGTGAGCATCGCGCCCAAGGTGCCCAGCCCGATGCTGGGCACCGGCTCGGCCGTCGTCCGCGTCAATGGGTCCACGGCCGTGGCCGAGGTGCATTTGGTGGACGCGCCCGAGCCGGGAATGCATTTCGACGTCGGCCTCATCGAAGAACCGCGGCCGTCGTCGGCCGGCTGCGGGCCCGGCGACCCGGGAACCGCTTTCACCGGTATGGACCTCGACGGCGCGGGCCGCGGCACGGCGACCGTTTCCGACACCGTCCGGCCCGGCACCACCGGGGTGTGGTTGATCATCGAGCGGCCGAATCCGAACTCGCAGAATCCGGCCGAGTTCTACACGTCGGAGTTCGTGGTGCCGGTGGGCGCGTAACGTCTCAACGATGAGCGACTACGCCGTCGAGGCGGTGGATCGGCTGCCCTTTTCCACCGCGGAGAAATCCCAGCGCTACGCGACCGAGAACTACTGCGGGGCCGTGGGTCTCAACTGGTATGACACCGATCCGACGCTGCAGTTCACCATGTCCTACTACCTGCGGCCCGACGAGCTGGCGCTGGCCGAGCGGCATCTGTCGCGCATCGGTGAGCTGATGGGCGGCCCGGTGGCGCGCTGGGCCGAGGAGACCGACCGCAACCCGCCCCGGCTGGAGCGCTACGACCGGTGGGGCCACGACATCAGCCGGGTGGTGATGCCGCCGTCCTTCGTCCAGTCCAAGCGGGCCGTGCTGGAGGCCCAGCAGGCGCTGCGCACCGAAGCGCGGGCGGCGAAGATGAGCTCGTCGCTGCCGCTGTTCGCGTCCAATTACCTGCTCAACCAAGCCGATATCGGGATGGGGTGCGCGTTGGGCACCGGCGGCGGCATGGTGCAGTCGCTGGTGGCCGCCTACGCGCCCGCCGATGTGCGCGAGCACGTGCTGGCCAAGTTCGCCTCCGGGGAGTGGGCCGGTGAAACCGCGCAACTGCTCACCGAGCGCACCGGCGGCTCCGACCTGGGCGCGTTGGAGACCACCGCGACGCGCCACGGCGACAGCTGGCTGCTCAACGGCTTCAAGTGGTTCGCCTCCAACTGCGCCGGGGAGGCGTTCGTCGTACTGGCCAAACCCGAAGGGGCACCTGACAATTCGCGTGGTGTGGCCAACTTCCTGGTGCTGCGCACCCGCCGCGACGGTTCCCGCAACGGGGTGCGGGTGCGCCGGCTGAAGGACAAGCTCGGCACCCGCTCGGTGGCCTCCGGCGAGGTCGAGTTCGTCGACGCCGAGGCGTTCCTGCTGTCCGGCGAGCCCACCGACGGCGCCGCGTCGGACGGCAAGGGGCTGGGCCGGATGATGGAGCTGACCAACGCCGCGCGGCTGGGCATCGCGTTGTTCGGGCTCGGCAACGCGCGCCGCGCCCTGGTCGAGTCGCTGTGTTACGCGCGGCAGCGCCGGGCGTTCGGCGGCGCGCTGATCGACAAGCCGCTGATGCGGCGCAAGCTCGCCGAGCTGATCGTCGACGTCGAGGCGGCGCAGGCGATGGTGTTCGACGGCACCGGCGCCACCAACCATCGCCAGCCGCGCGGCATGCGCCAGCGCATCGCGGTGCCGGTCACCAAGCTCCGGGTATGCCGGCTGGGCATCACCGCGGCCTCGGATGCGATCGAGATCCACGGCGGCAACGGCTACATCGAAAACTGGCCGGTGGCAAGGCTTTTGCGGGACGCCCAGGTCAACACCATCTGGGAGGGCCCGGACAACATCCTGTGCCTGGATGTGCGGCGCGGCATCGAGCAGACCCGGGCGCACGAGACGCTGCTGGCCCGGCTGCGCGATGCGGTGTCGGTGGCCGACGACGACGAAGCCACCCGCCTGGTGGCCGGCCGGATCGAGGACCTGGACGCGGCGATCACCGCCTGGGGCAAGCTCGACAAGCCGCTGGCCGAGGCGCGGCTGTTCGCGCTGGCCCAATTCATGGGCGACGTCTACGGCGGCGCGTTGCTGGTCGAGCAGGCCGCCTGGGAGCGGGCCACCCGCGGCAGTGACCGCAAGGCGCTGGTCGCGCGGCTCTACGCGCAGCGCTACCTCGCCGACCGGGGCGCGCTGCGCGGCATCGACGTCGACTCCGACGAGGCGTTGCAGCGCTTCGAGGAACTGGTCGACGGCGCGTTCCGTCCCTAGGCCGCACCATGACTGCTCCGCGGTTGTACCGGCCGAGCCCGCCGCTCGCCGAGCACATCGAGTATTTCGGTTACTGGCGCGGCGACGAGGCCTTGGGGGTGCATACCAGCCGGGCGCTGCCGCGCGGCGCGGTCACCGCGATCATCGACGTCGGCGGCCGCACCGACCTCGGCTTCTACGCCTCGGATGCCCGCACGCCGCTGACGGTTCCGCCCGCCTTCGCCGCCGGGGCGGGCGCGACGGCCTACGTCGTGCGGGTCGCCCCCGCCCACACCGTGATGACCATCCACTTCCGGCCCGCCGGGGCGCTGGCATTCCTGGGTTGCCCGCTGAGCGATCTGGAGGATGCGCTGGTTGGCCTCGAAGACCTCTGGGGCCGGGACGCGGCGCTGCTGCGCGAGCAACTCATCGACGCCGGCTCGCCACCGCGCCGCGTGGCGCTGCTGCAGGCGTTTCTGGTCCGCCGGATGCGCCGCGACGCCGCGTGGCCACCCGCGCGCCTGGCGCCGGTGTTGCGCGGCGGGGATCTCGACCCGTCCATGCGCGTCTCGAAAGCCCAAGAGCTGAGCGGTCTTTCGCGTAAGCGGTTCGCCGCGCTGTTCCGCTGCGAGGTCGGCCTGTCACCGAAGGCCTATCTTCGGGTGCGCCGGCTGCAGGCCGCGCTGCGCGCGCTCGACACCCCGGCGCGGGGCGCGACGATCGCGGCCGATCTCGGCTACTTCGATCAGGCCCACTTCGTGCGCGAGTTCCGCGCCTTCACCGGCGTCACCCCCACCCAGTACGCGCGGCGACGCTCGTCGATGCCCGGTCACGTCGAACTCGCCCGGTGAGTGCACGCGGCCAAAATATCCAAGCCGCGGCCGGCGCCCGGCGCCGATGATGGGGTGATGGAAGCAAACCTCGCCGCGGTCGCCGACACCGCGCTGCTGGTGGCCGCCATCCGCGCCCACGAAACCACCCGCGACGACCGGCTTTTCGCCGATCCGTTCGCGGCACGGCTGGCCGGCGATCGGGGGCGCGAGCTGCTCGCCGGGGCGCTGGCCGCGACCGACGAGAGCGCCACCGCGCAGATCGTCGTGCGCACCCGGTTCTGGGATGACGCCCTGCTGGAGGCGGCGCAGCAAATCAGCCAGCTCGTCATCCTGGCCGCCGGCATGGACGCCCGCGCCTACCGGCTGGCGTGGCCCGACGGCACGGTCGTCTACGAACTGGACCAACCGGAGGTGCTGTCGGCCAAGGACGGCGTGCTGGCCGGCGAACGGCCGGCGTGTCGACGTGTCGCGGTGGGGGTCGATCTGGCCCAGGACTGGCCGGCCGCCCTGCGCCGCGCCGGACTCGATCCGTCCGCGCCGGCGGTGTGGCTGATCGAGGGGCTGCTGCAGTACCTCGACGAGGCCGCGGTCACCGCGTTGTTCGACCGCGTCGACGCGCTCTCGGCGCGCGGCTCGGTCCTGCTCTACGACGTCGTCGGCAAGGCGCTGCTGGAGTCGGAGTTCATGGCGCCGGTGCTGGAGTCGATGGCCCGCAGCGGCGCCCCGTGGCGCTTCGGCACCGACGACCCGGGCGGGTTGTGCGAGCGCCTCGGCTGGTCGGCGACGGTCACCGATGTCGCGGAACCGGGCAACCGGTACCAGCGCTGGTATGCGCCCGCGGTCCCGATGGACGTCGCGGGGGCGCCGCGCGGTTATTTCGTGCAGGCGACCAAGCAGGCCGTGGGCGACTAGACCGGGATCAGCCCGTGCTTGCGGGCGACGCGGAACCACAACTGCTTGTCCCGCAACAATTTCAGCGACTTGCGCAGCAGCAGCCGCGTCTCGTGCGGGTCGATGACCGCGTCGATGAAGCCGCGTTCGGCCGCCGTCCACGGGATCGCCATGTTGAGGTTGTAGCCCTCGATGAAGTCCTTCTTGATCTGCTGCGCCTCGGGCGTGGTCGGGTCGGGGAACCGCTTCATCAGCAGCTGCGCCGCCCCCTCGGCGCCGATCACCGCGATCCGCGCGGTCGGCCAGGCGAAGTTGAAGTCGGCGGTCAGCTGCCGCGAGCCCATCACGGCGTAGGCGCCGCCGTAGGACTTGCGGACGGTGATGGTCACCTTCGGCACGTCGGCCTCCACCACCGAGTAGAGGAACCGGCCGCCGCGCTTGATAATGCCCCGCTTCTCCTCCTCGGCCCCGGGCAGAAAGCCGGGCGTGTCCACCACGAAGACCAGCGGGATGTTGAACGCGTCGCAGAACCGGATGAACCGCGCGGCCTTGTCCGAGGCCTCGTTGTCGATCGACCCGGACAGGTGCATGGGCTGGTTGGCGATCACGCCCACGGGGTGGCCGTCGACGCGGGCGTAGCCGGTGATGATGGCCGGGCCGTGCTGGGCGGCCACCTCGAGGAAGTCGCCGTCGTCGAAGATCCGCAGCAGGATCTCGTGCATGTCGTAGGACATGTTGTCCGAGTCCGGCACGATCGAGTCGAGCTCGAGGTCGGTCGGCGTGATCTCGGGCTCCAGCCCGGGGTTGACGATCGGCGGCTGGTCGAAGCAGTTGGACGGCAGGAAGGACAGGTACTCCCGCACGTACTGGAACGCCTCGGCCTCGGTGTTGACCACGTGGTGGATGTTGCCGTAGCGGGCCTGCGCGTCGGAGCCGCCGAGCTCGTCGAGGGTGACCTCCTCGCCGGTGACCTCCCGGATCACGTCCGGGCCGGTGACGAAGAAGTAGCCCTGATCGCGCACCGAGACCAGCAGGTCGTCCTGGATCGGCGAATACACCGCTCCCCCAGCGCATTTGCCGAAGATCAGCGAGATCTGCGGCACCAGCCCGCTCAATGCCTCGTGCCGGCGGCCCAGCTCGGCGTACCAGGCCAGCGAGGTGACCGCATCCTGGATGCGGGCGCCGCCGGAGTCTTGGATGCCGATGATCGGGCAGCCGACCATGGCGCACCACTCCATCAGCCGGGCCACCTTGCGGCCGAACATCTCGCCGACCGTGCCCTGGAACACCGTCTGGTCGTGGGAGAACACCCCGACCGGCCGGCCGTCGATCATGGCGTGGCCGGTGACGCAGCCGTCGCCGTAGAGGGCGTTGGGGTCGTTGGGTGTCTTGGCCAGCGCCCCGGTCTCCAGGAAGGTGCCCGGATCGACCAGCGCGTGGATGCGGGCCCGGGCGCTGGGGATGCCCTTCTTGTCCCGCTTGGCGGCGGCCTTCTCGCCACCGGGCTCCTTGGCCAACTCCAGCCGGCGGTACAGCTCGGCCAGCTTCTCGGCGGTGGTGTGCTGGATGGGGGCCGGCGCCATCTCCGTCACTACTTGCCTACCTCACTTGTCTGACTGGTTTGCGCCTCCACCTTATTCAGCACGTCGGTGAGGTGGGCGCCGACCTTGCCGATGATCGGTTCGTCGATGACCTGGATGTGCTCGCCGCCGATCGGAACCACTTCCAGGTCGGCCACATACTCGCCCCAGCCGCCGTCGGGCTGGCGGATGGCGTAGCGCGGCTCGAACTCGATGACGTCGTCGTGGTAGCGGTCGGCCATGTACAGCGTCACGTGCCCGTCGTACGGCTCGATCTGGACGGTCTCGAGCGCCCGGTTGTCCAGGTAGGACGTCCGCTGGTGCTCGACGATGCCGCCCGGGATCTGCACCCCGCTCTGCTGGACGATGTCCAGCACGAACTTGACCTGCCCTTCGTCGTCGAGCTCCTCGAGCTGCTCGTAGGGGATCGCCGGGATCTCGACGTTGAAGGTGCGCTCGGCGAACCGCGCGTAGCGGTCCCAGCGCTTGCGGGTCTCCTCCTTGGTCTGCGGGATCTCCTCGCCGGCGCGGACGGTGTCGATCAGCCCGACGAAACGGACGTCGGCGCCGGCCCGCTTCAGCCCGATCGCGCAGGCGTAGGCCAGCGCGCCGCCGAGCGACCAGCCCACGAGGACGAACGGGTTGTCCCCGTTGAGCTCCAGCAGCTTGGGCACGTACTGGGCGGCCCGCTCCTGCACGGACCCCTCCACGCGCTCGAAGCCGTACATCGGGGTGTCCGGCGGCAACCGCTTGAGCAGCGGCTCGTACACCACGGTGGAACCGCCGGCCGGGTGGAACACGAACACCGGGATCTTGGTGCTGCCCTCCGGCCGGGCCCGCAGGGTGCGCACGAACCCGTCGATCTGGCCGGCCTCCAGGTAGGTGCGCACCCGCTCGGCGAGCGCCTCGATGGTCTCGGCGGCCTGCACGTCCTCGACGGTGATCGGCCCGTCGGCCCGCTCCGACAGCCGCTGCGCCATCTTGGCGGCGGTGTCGGCGTCCAGCTTGGGCAGCGGGTTGAAGATGCCGCCCGCCGACTTGCCGGTGACGATCGCCCAGGTGGCGAAGGTGACCCGCTCGGCGGCGTCGCGCGGGGGCACGTCGGAGTTCAGCGCCTTGGTCACCGCTTCGGAGCTGAGCGCCTCGGCCAGGCTCGGCTTGGGCTGCCCGCCGTTGGCGGAGGGACCCGACGGGTCCGTCGGCGGCGGCGGAATCGGGGTGTCCGACGGCGGCGGCGGGGCCGGCTGGGTCTCGGGCTCGGCCTGCGGGTCGGGGGCGGGCGCGGCCACCGAGGCCGGCGTCGCCCCGCTGAGCAGCTGGGCCTGTTCCTTGGCGATCTCCTCGGGCGTCAGCGTCTTCTGATGCTCGTGCAGCGCCTCGACCTCGTCGCGGTGCTCGATCGCGTACGTGATCAGCTGCTCGATGTTGTAGAGGTTGGCATCACGCACCGCCGTCAGCTGGATCGGCGGCAGGTCGAAGTCGTATTCGACCCGGTTCTTGATCCGCACCGCCATCAGCGAGTCCAGGCCCAGCTCGATCAGCGGCACCTCCCACGGCAGGTCCTCGGGCTCGTAACCCATTGCCGCCGAGACGATCAGGCCCAGCCGCTCGGCGACGGTCTCGCCCGAATCCGGTGACCACTTGCCGGTACCGGCGGGCAGGTAGCGGGCGGTCAGGCTGTCCGACAGCGTCTCGGCGTTGGTGTCCTCCTCGACGGGGGCCTCCGCCGGCTGCTCGGGCGCCGCGACGGTCGGGGCGGCGGCGATGGCCGCGCCGGCGCCGACCGCGGTCGGCAGCGCCGCCACGTTCTGGCCGGCCCGCGACACCAGCGCGTCGTAGACCAGGGTGAAGGACTCGTCGATGCGGGCATGCACCTGGACCGACGCCCCACCCGGATGACGGGTCATGGTCGTCACCAGCCGGGCTCCCGGGCCGGGCACCGCCCGCTGCTCGGAGGCCACCAGCTGCGCGTCCGGAAGCACTTGTGTGGCAGCCGATCTCACCAACGCCGCCAGGTCCGTCTCGCCGTTGCGCGGCGCGTATTCCCACACGTGCCGGCCGTCCGGCAGCGCAACGTGGGTGCCCGGCATGATCACCGAACCGTCGCCGGAGAAGTGCACGTCGAGCCAGTGCTCTTTGCGCTTGAACCGGGTCGGCGGGATGTTCGCGTAATCCTGCGGACCCTTCGCCCGGGTGAACAACGTGCGAATGTCCAGGTCGTGGCCGTAGACGTAGAGCTGGGCCATGGCCGAGATCATCGACTCGACGTCGTCCTGTTTTTTGGCGAGCGTCGGAATCAGTTGGGCGTCATGCAATCCCGCGGCGGCGGTGGTCAGGCCGATCTGCATCAGCGCCACCGGGTTGGGGGCGAGCTCCAGGAACGTGGTGTGGCCGCTGTCGACGGCGTTGCGGATACCGTGGGTGAAGTAGACGGAATGCCGCATCCCCTTGACCCAGTAGGCGACG
The DNA here is from genome assembly GCF_000523975.1 of Mycobacterium sp. MAC_080597_8934. NCBI lineage: Bacteria > Bacillati > Actinomycetota > Actinomycetes > Mycobacteriales > Mycobacteriaceae > Mycobacterium > Mycobacterium sp. MAC_080597_8934. The sequence goes on from NZ_JAOS01000050.1 coordinate 77,751, forward strand.
TCGTGGACCGGCTCGCTGCCGGGCTTGATGTAGGTGCCCTCGTGCACCGTCGAGAAGATCCCGACGGTCGGGCTCATCGGCTTGATGCCCTGCAATTCCGCGGAGAACTCGCCGAGCAGCGGGTCCATCTGCGAGGTGTGCCCCGCGCCCTTGGTCTGCAGCTTGCGCGCGAAACGCCCCTCGGCCTCGGCGCGGGCGACGATCGCGTCGATCTGCTCCGGCGGCCCGCCGATGACGGTCTGGCTGGGCGCGGCGTAGACGCACACCTCCAGGCCGGGGAAGTCGGCGAACACCGTCTTGAGTTCGTCGGCGGAGTACTCGACAAGGGCCATGAACCGGATGTACTCGCCGAACAGCATCGCCTCGCCCTCGCCCATCAGGTGCGAGCGTGAGCAGATCACCCGGGCGGCGTCGGCCAGCGAGAGCCCGCCGGAGAAATACGCCGACGCCGGCTCGCCGAGCGATTGGCCAACCACCGCAGCGGGTTTGGCGCCGTGGTGGCGGAGCAGCTCACCCAGCGCGATCTGGATCGCGAAGATGACGACGTTGGAGGTCTCGATGCCGTACTCGTGCGAGTCGTCGAGGATCAGTTCGAGCACCGAGTAACCGCGCTCGTCCTGGATCAGCGCGTCGACCTTCTCGATCCACTCGGCGAAGACCTCGTTGCGCAGGTACAGGTTCTTGCCCATCTTGCGGTGCTGCGCACCGAAACCGGCCATCGCCCACACCGGGCCGTTGGTGACCGGGCCGTCGGTGCTGAACACGTTCGGCCGCTGCTTGCCCTCGGCGACCGCCCGCAGACCCTTGATGGCCTCCTCGTGGTCGTGGGCCAGCACTACCGCGCGGGAGCGGCCGTGGTTGCGCCGGGACAGGGCGCGGCCGATCGATTCCAGCGACGACGCTTGCCCCTCCGGGCTTTCCATCCAGTCCGCCAGCTCGGCGGCGGCCGCCTTTTTGCGTGACGTCAGAAACGCCGACACGGCCAGCGGGATCAGCGGCTTGGTGGGCTCGGACTCCTGTTGCGCCGCAAGCTCTTCCAGCGCGATCGCCTTGAGGCGCAGCGCCTCCTCGGTCAACCCGGGAAGCTCGTGCTCTTCCTCCTCGGGCGCTTCGGGGTCGGGGATGACGTTGCCGAAGTCGTCGAACCGCAGCGCGTGGGCCTGCGGCTCAGGCGATTCGGTGGGCTCGGCGGCGGCCTGCGGGGCGGGCGTTGGTTCCGGTTCGCGCTCGATGACGTCGCGGGGCAGCACCTCGCGCACCACCAGGTGCGCGTTGGCGCCACCGAACCCGAAACTGGACACCCCGGCCAGCGCGTAGCCGCCGTAGCGCGGCCAATCCGTCGGGCTGTCAATGACTTTCAGGCGCATGCCGTCGAAGTCGATGTAGGGGCTGGGCCCGGCGAAGTTGATCGACGGCGGCAGCTTGTCGTGCTGCAACGCCAGCACCACCTTGGCCAGGCTGGCCGCGCCGGCCGCCGACTCCAGGTGTCCCACATTGGTTTTCACCGCACCGAGCAGCGCCGGACGGTCGGCGGGCCGGCCGCGGCCGACCACCCGGCCCAGCGCCTCGGCCTCGATCGGGTCACCCAGCACCGTGCCGGTGCCGTGCGCCTCGATGTAGTCGACGGTGCGCGGATCGATGCCGGCGTCCTTGTAGGCCCGGCGCAGCACCTCGGCCTGGGCGTCCTGGTTGGGGGCGATCAGACCGTTGGACCGGCCGTCGTGGTTGACCGCGCTGCCGGCGATCACGGCCAGGATCTGGTCGCCGTTCCGGCGGGCGTCGTCGACCCGCTTGAGCACGAACATGCCCCCACCCTCGGAGCGGGTGTAGCCGTCGGCGTCGGCGGAGAACGACTTGATCCGGCCGTCGGGTGCCAGCACCTGGCCGATCTCGTCGAAACCGAGCGTCACCAGCGGGGTGAGCAGCGCGTTGACCCCACCGGCGATCGCCACGTCGCACTCGCCGTTGCGCAGCGCCTGCACGGCCTGATGCGTCGCCACCAGCGAGCTGGAGCAGGCGGTATCCACCGCCACCGAGGGGCCGCGGAAGTCGTAGAAGTAGGACACCCGGTTGGCGATGATCGAGCTGGCGGTGCCGGTGATCGCGTAGGGGTGCGCGACGGTCGGGTCGGACACGGCCAGGAACTGGTAGTCGTTGTTGGAGAAGCCGACGTACACGCCGACCGCCTCGCCGCGCAGGCTGGACGCCGGGATGCGGGCGTGCTCGAGCGCCTCCCAGGTCAGCTCCAGCGCCATCCGCTGCTGCGGGTCGATGTTGTCGGCCTCGGTCTTGGCGACCGCGAAGAACTCCGAGTCGAAGCCCTTGATGTCCTTCAGGTAGCCGCCGCGGGTGCGGGCGCCTGCCACCCGCGCCGCGATGCGCGGCTCCTCGAGGAATTCCGACCAGCGGCCCTCGGGCAGGTCGGTGATGGCGTCGCGGCCCTCCATCAGCGCTTGCCAGGTCTCATCGGGGCTGTTCATGTCGCCGGGCAGCCGGGTGGACAGCCCCACGATCGCGATGTCGACCCGCTCGGCCGGCCCGCTGCGCGACCAGTCCATGTCGTCGCCGGCGTCGACGGCCTCCGGCTCGCCCTCGATGATGCGGGTGGCCAGCGACTCGATGGTCGGATGCTGGAAGGCCACCGCCACCGACAGGGTGACGCCGGTCATGTCCTCGATGTCGGCGGCCATCGCCACCGCGTCCCGCGACGACAGGCCCAGCTCGACCATCGGCACCGTCTCGTCGATCTCGTCGGGTGACTTCCCGACGGCCCGGCCCACCCAGTTGCGCAGCCACTCGCGCATCTCGGGCACGGTTGTCGGGCGCCGCTCCTCAGCATCGCTTCGCTCTGCCTCGTCGCCGGCGCGCATATCGCTCTTCTTGGCGGGCGTGTTCTCCTGAGGTTCGTCTATGTCAGCCATGGTCCTGATGCTCAGTCGGTTGAGTTGGCGAAGGCCGTCGGGGAGCCGACACCGCTTCGCAGGCTGCCGTCGAGGTAGGCGGCGCGGCAGGCGCGGTGCCCGATCTTGCCGCTGGAGGTCCGCGGAATCGTCCCCGCCTGCACCAGCAGCAGATCGCGGACCGTGACGCCGTGGCGCACCGCGATGGCGGCCCGGATGTCGTCGGCGATCGGCTGGTAGTCCAGCTTGTGGGTGCCGGGCGCGCGCTCGGCGACGATCACCAGCTGCTCGGAGGTGTCGTCCGGGTCGTACTTCAGCCCGGTGTGCGGGTTGTCGAACACCTCTTTGGGCAGCTGGTTGGCCGGCACCGAGAAGGCGGCCACATACCCGGTGCGCAGCGCCTTGCTGGCCTCCTGCGCCGAGTACTCCAGGTCCTGCGGGTAGTGGTTGCGGCCGTCGATGATGACCAGGTCCTTGATCCGGCCGGCGATGTAGAGGTGGCCCTTGTAATAGGTGCCGTAGTCGCCTGTCTTGACCCACATCGCGTCGTCCGGGGCGCCCTCGGCGTGCGACTGGCTGATCCGCGACTTGAGGATGTTGCGGAAGACCTCGTTGGTCTCCTCTTCCTTGCCCCAGTATCCGATGCCCATGTTGTTGCCGTGCAACCAGATCTCGCCGATGTGCCCGTCCGGCAGCTCGCTGGCGGTCTCCGGGTCGACGATGACCGCCCACTCGTCGACGCCGATGACGCCGGCGGACACCTGGGCCACCGCGTTGGGGGCATCGGCGGGCACCTCGACGAAGCGCTGCTTGTTCAGCTCGGCGCGGTCGACGTGGATGACGGTGGGCGCCTGGTCCATCGGGGTGGTGGAGACGAACAGCGTCGCCTCGGCCAGGCCGTAGGACGGCTTGATCGCGGTCTCGCGCAGGCCGTACGGCTTGAAGGCCTCGTAGAACTTGCGCATCGAGGACGGGGACACCGGCTCGCTGCCGTTCAGGATTCCCTTGACGTTGCTCAGGTCCAGCGGCGGCTCGCCCTCCTTCGGCACCCCGCGCACTGCGGCGTGCTCGAACGCGAAGTTGGGCGCGACGGTGAACACCTCGCAGTCGGGGGCGTCGTCGGGCTTGCGGGCCATCTCCCGGATCCACCGGCCGGGACGGCGCACGAACGCGGCGGGGGTCATGAAGGTGAAGTTGTGGCCGAGCACCGGCGACAGCATCGCGGTGATCAACCCCATGTCGTGGAAGAACGGCAGCCAGGACAGGCCGCGGTCGCCCTCCTTGCCCTCCAGCCCGTTGAGCACCTGCAGCACGTTGGTGGGCAGGTTCAGGTGGGTGATCTCCACGCCGGTCGGGGTGCGGGTGGAGCCGGAGGTGTACTGCAGGTAGGCGATGGTGTTCTCGTCGGCCTCCGGCGGCACCCAGGTGGAATTGACCTCGTTGGGCACCGCGTCGACGGCGATGACGCGCGGGCGCTCCTTGGCCGAGCGGGCGCGGATGAACTTGCGGACGCCCTCGGCGGCCTCGGTGGTGGTCAGGATGGTCGACGGGGTGCAGTCGTCGAGCACGGCGTGCAGCCGGCCGACGTGACCGGGCTCGCTGGGGTCGAACAGCGGCACCGCGATCCGGCCGGCGTACAGGGCGCCGAACAGCGCGATCAGGTAGTCCAGGTTCTGCGGGCACAGCACCGCGATGCGGTCGCCGGGCTCGGTGACCTGCTGCAGCCGGGCGCCCACCGCGCGGTTGCGGGCGCTGAACTCCGACCAGGAGATGTCGCAGGCGACGCCGTCGCGCTCGGTGGAGAAGTCCAGGAATCGGTAGGCGAGCTTGTCGCCACGAACCCTCGCCCATTTCTCAACGTGCTTGACCAAGTTCGTGTTCTCGGGGAACTTGATCTTTCCATTCACGATGAACGGGTTGTGGTACGCCATTCCGCTCTCCTGTCACACCTGTGTTCGGTCGGCCAGGCCGACGTTGTTGTCCGGTCGGCGCGCGCCGACGGCTACATGTCTACGCAATGTCCACGCACGGGCAGCCCCCGCAGCCCCAGCCGGCATCGACCCCGACCGGGCCCGCGACAAAGTCTGGCAGCTCTTAAATTCCTCTTAATGTTACGGGGCCGCCCACGGCAGACCAAATCACAAGGTACCGCCGATGGCCACCGGCAACGGCCACCTGACGGCTGTGTCCGGCCGCCCCGATCATCCGTGTTTGGGTTGTGGCGCATTCGCGATCAATCCGTGAGCCCAGTTCAACGTCCAGTCGGTGGCCGGCACCCCGTCCAGGCTCCAGCACTGGGTGGTGGCGTACAGCGCGTGGACCGGTTGGCCGGCACCGCCGGCCAGGGTGTTCAGCGTGGCGGGCAGGTTGGCCACGCTGAAGGCCTCCTCGGGCGCGGCGCAGATCAGGTCGCCCGGCGCGCAGATCTCGTTGGTCTTGGCGTTGAGGTCGCCGAACCCGCCGGGCCGCGCGCCGGTCATGGTCAGGCCCAGCCCGGACAGGATGGGCACCTCGTGCAGGGTCACCTCGGCGCCCTGGCCGGGCGGGTTGGGCCCGATGTCGTTGCCCACCCCCTGCTGGCGGCGGCCGTCGGCGATCAACGTCACACCCAGCACCAGGTCGTCGTCCACCGGCCCGCGGCCGTTGCCGATGTCGCTGGCGATGTCGCCGGCGATCACCGCGCCCTGCGAGAAGCCCATCAGCACGTAGCTGGTCAGCGGGCACTTGTTGTTCATGTCGGTCATCGCCGCGACGGTGGCCCGGGTGCCCTCGGCCCTGCTGGCGTTGTAGGTCATCTGCGTGTCACCGCTCAACGGGTTGTGGAACTGCGCGGTGTAGGGAGTGGTGTAGGCCTGCAACCGCGACGGCGGGAACTGCTCGGTGAGGCTCGCGGTCACCTTGTGCAGCAACGCGTTCGGGAACTGCAGCGGGTTCCCCGGGTCGTCCTGCGGGGCCGATTCCCAGGTGCCGGGCACGTTGACCAGCAGCACGTCCGGGCAGGAGGCGTCCTGCGACGCCGGCCGCGGCTTGTGCGGATGGCCGGTCGTCGAGGTGGGCGGCAGCACGCCGGGCGGCACCGCGCTGGGCGGCGCCTCGCGGCCGCGCAGCACCACGACCGCGGCCACGATGACCAACAACACGACGCCGGCCACCGACAGGGCGGCGATCCAGGCCAGGGTGCGACGGCGCTTGCGCCGGGCGTTGGTAGGCATGTTCTCCTGCTGGCAGAGCGGGTGGACGCAGCGGCGCGACGCCCGCGCTCTGCTGCACGCTCTACACGGTACCGGCTCGCCCTAGGTGGTCAGCCCGGCCGCGAGCGGCTAGCCATGTGGCGGCGACCCGCGGCGCCCGGCTGCGCCGCGCTGGCGATCGCCGTCTAGCGAATGGCGCCGACGATGTCGCCCGACATCGCGCCCAACTGGCCGGCCCACGAGCCCCAGCCGTTGTCGCCGCCGCCGGGGAAGTCGAAGTGCCCGTTGTGCCCGCCGTTGCTGCGGTACTGCTGGTAGAACTCCCGCGAGCTACCCATCGCCGCGCCCGCCTGGCCGATCATCGCGGCGTCGTCGCCGCCCATGTTGGTCGGGCTCCACACCCACACCCGGGTGTTGTTCTGGGCCAGCAGCGACGCGTGCACGTACGGGTCGTGCCACTTCCACCGGCCCAGCTGCGGCGCCCCCCACATGCCGTTGCCGTCCACGCCGCCGTACTGCTGCAGGCCGGCCAGGATGGCGCCGTTGTAGTTGGTGCTGGACGGGTAGAGAAACCCGGACAGCGAGCCGGCGAAGCCGAAGCGGTCGGGGTGGAAGGCGGCCAGCGCCATCGCGCCATAGCCGCCCTGCGAGGCGCCGACGGCGGCGTGCCCGCCCGGGGCCAGCCCCTTGTTGGCGGCCAGCCAGTCGGGCAGCTCGCTGGACAGGAAGGTGTCCCACTGCTTGCTGCCGTCCTGCTCCCAGTTGGTGTACATGCTCCACGCGCCGCCGGCCGGGGCCACCACCGAGATGCCCTTGCCGCCGAGGGTGTTCATCGCGTTGCCTGCGGTCACCCAGTTGCTCACGTCGGGCGCCGCGTTGAAGGCGTCCAGCAGGTAGACCGCATGCGGGCCGCCGGCCAGGAAGGCCACCGGGATGTCGCGGCCCATCGCCGCCGACGGCACCATCAGGCTCTCGTAGCCCGCGGCCCGGGCCACGCCGGTGACCGCGGCGGGCTGCAACGCCACGCCCAGCCCCGCCGCCAGCACGGCGATGCAGAACACCCGAAGAAGCGCCGACACACCCCGCACGACCGTCATGTCCACCCTCCATCGTCTAGTCGCTGAGAGCACATTAGCCAGGGCCGTAGTTCCCCCGCGCGCCGGGTAGTGAAACTCGTCACACCGTCGCGAAACGACCGGCGGCGGGAGCCCCGAAGGGTTCCCGCCGCCGGCGTCATGCTCGGTATTGGTTAGGTGCCCTGGCCGTTCCCGGCGTTGGTGGCCGCGGCCGTGGCCGGACCGGCACCCGGGGTGGCGCCCAGCACCGACTGCAGGTCAGGCTTCATCGCCTGCAGCTGCGCGCCCCAGTAGGGCCAGTCGTGGGTGCCGTTGGCGTCGAAGTTCCACACCGCGTTGTGGCCGCCGGCGCCGTTGTAGGCGTCCTGGAACTTCAGGTTGGACGTCCGCACGAAGCCCTCCAGGAACTTGGCGGGCAGGTTGTCGCCACCGAGGTCGGACGGCTTGCCGTTGCCGCAGTACACCCAGATCCGGGTGTTGTTCGCGACCAGCTTGCCGACCTGCAGCGACGGGTCGTTGCGGGCCCAGGCCGGGTCCTCCTTCGGACCCCACATGTCGGCGGCCTTGTAGCCACCGGCGTCACCCATGGCCAGCCCGATCAGCGACGGGCCCATGCCCTGCGACGGGTCCAGCAGCGCCGACAGCGAGCCGGCGTAGACGAACTGGTCGGGGTGGTAGGCGGCCAAGATCAGCGCCGAGGAGCCGGCCATCGACAGGCCGACGACACCGCTGCCGGTCGGCTTGACCTGCTTCTGCGCCGACAGGTACTGCGGCAGCTCGCTGGTCAGGAAGGTCTCCCACTTGTAGGTGGTGCAGCCGGCCTTGCCGCAGGCGGGCTTGTACCAGTCGGAGTAGAAGCTGGACTGGCCGCCGACCGGCATGGCGACCGAGATGCCCGACTGGTTGTACCACTCGAACGCCGGGGTGTTGATGTCCCAGCCGTTGAAGTCGTCTTGCGCGCGCATCCCGTCGAGCAGGTACAACGCGGGCGAGTTGGCCCCACCGCTTTGGAACTGGACCTTGATGTCCCGTCCCATGGCGGCGGAGGGAACCTGCAGGTACTCCACCGGCAGACCGGGGCGCGAGAAGGCCCCGGCGGTCGCCGAGCCCCCGACGGCGCCAATCAGGCCCGAGAGCAGCGCCGCACCAGCGGCCCCCACCACGAGCCGGCGCGGCATCCCCGCCACGGCGCCGCGCAATCTGTCGACAAGCGTCATCCTTGCTTCCTCATCCTTCTTGCGGCGTTCCGGCGCGTTCGTCCGCTCGGCCGCTTTCTTGATTGGTTCGAACCGCCTGCGCCTACCGATGGCATGAAGCGCAGGAGTGCTCGTGTAGTCAACCACACCGGTGGCCGTTCGGTCGCATCGAGGCGAGCCCGCCAGCGGCCGAGCGGCCCTGGAACCCAGCGGTTTTCACATCCAACACGTGTACAAAAGTCGACGTCGGCGCATGTGCTTGACCGCCGTGGCGAGCTGGTCGGGGGTCAGATGTGATGTTGCTGCCAATTTGTCGCGGACGCCGCGGCCCGGCCGGTGACGGATCGGCCGAAAATTCTTCTGCGCGGCGCTCACTCGCGCGGCGGCGGTGGCGCTTCCTCTGGCACCGGCAGCCCGCAGCGGGCGAGCTCGTAGCGCGGCACCCGGTCGATCCGGTAGCCGGTGAACTGGAAGGAGTGCAGCACGTTGGACAGGAACCGGTGCGGGGTCATCGGGGCCCGCACCGAGGCCAGCACCGCCCGGGTGTCCGGGCATTGCAGCGCCGAGACGGCCTCGGCGACCCACTGCGCGTCCAGGTAGCCCGGGATCCCGGGATACACCTTCACCCAGGGCCCGTCGGCGATCACCCAGTCCGGGAACAGGTTCTTGTCGTGCCCGATCCGGCCGTGCTTGAGGCGTTCGGTGTGCTGCGCCAGCGGATTCGCCAGACCAATCTGGTCGATCACCCGGACGTCGAGCCCGACGTTCATCCCCACCATGCCCAGGTTGGTGAAAAACACGGTGTGCTGCGGCTTTTGCGGAAACTTGTCGGGGGTGGTGCCGGGCGGCGGCTGGGCCATCGGCACCAGGTCCCACTGGGTGTAGTTGCCCGACGGCAGCAGCAGCGCACCCTCGGGGGTGTTGTTCAGCGCGGTCAGGATGGCGGCCATCCGCGGATAACCCAGGTAGTCGGCGGCGGTCAGCGGGTGCGCGTGGCCGGTAGCCTGGGCGTAGAAGCGGCGTTCGTCGACGATCCCGGAGTAGGTGACGTGCGTGGCGTCGTCGCCCATGCCGGGCGAGTTGGCCGCCCACAGCGCCCATCCGGCGATCCCCAGCCACAGCGCGCAGGCCGCGCCGGCCACCCAGTTGCCGGTCTCGCGGGAGTAGTCCTGGCCGTCGGGCACCATCACCGGGACGACGGCCACCGGGGCCAGCAGGCAGAACAGCGGCGCCAGCAGCACCCGGGCGTGCATGAAGTCCCCGCCCTGGCGAATCCAGTACAGGGCCTGCAGCAAACCGCTGACCAGCACCCAGGCCACCACCGCCGGCGGGCTGTGCACCGCCCGGGCCACCCGGCCGTAGTTGGGCGCCAGCGGGGGCCGCAGGAACGACGGCCGCCGCCGGGCGGCCGCCAGCAGCACCCCGAGCAGCACCAGCAGCACCGCGGGAACCCACACCAGGTACGGCGCGTCGAAGTTGGACAGGTAGGTCATGCCCTGCGACCACTTGTCCCCGGCGGCGTCCTTGGCCAGGGCGGTGCCCGGCACCAGCAGGCCGTAGTAGCCCATCCGGAAGATCTCGTAGGCCACCGGCAGCGCACCCCCGGCGGCGACGATCAGCGCCCGGCGCCGCCAGGTGCGGGCCGCGACCAGCATCATGATCAGCGCCAGCCCACCCATCAGGGCCAGCTCCGGACGCACCAGGACGCTGAACCCGGCGACGAACGCCAGCGCACCGGCGAACTCCCGGCGGTCCGGCCGGTTGCGCACCGGCTGCGCCCAGCACACCATCATCCACCACAGCAACCCCAGGTAGGCCAGGGCCAAACCGCTTTCCAGGCCGGAGGTGGCGAAGTCCCGCGACGGCGGCAGCGCGATGTAGACCAGCGCCCCGGCGGGCAGCATGATCGCCCGGCGGCCGCGCAGGCTGGGCGCGTACAGCCGCGCCGCGCCCAGCATCAGCAGCGCCACCCCGAGCACCGAAAGCGCCAGCGCCAGCGCCAGCGCCACGTACTCCATCCGCAGCGGGCCGCCCACCCAGCTGCCGGCGTACATCAGATACGTCCACGCCGTCGAGGTGTTGGCCTCCACCCGCTCGCCCTGGTTGAACACCGGCCCGTTGCCGGCCAGCAGGTTGCGCACGGTGCGCAGCACGATCAGCCCGTCGTCGGCGATCCAGCGCCGCTGCCAGCCGCCCCAGGCGAACAGCACGGCAACCACCGCCACGCCGATCCACAGGCTCGAGCGCACCATCGTCGTGTACGGGAACACCGGCCAGCCGGGCCGCCTCATCACCGGCCGGCTGCCCATGATGCGCGCCTTGAGCGCCTGCAGTTCGGGGCTAACCGAAGGCAACGGCGGCTCCGACCGTCACCATCCACGCCAGCGCCAGGAGCTGGAACACCCGGTCACGCAGCACGATGTCCTCGGGCTCCCCGGCCAGCCCGCCGTCCACGTCGACCGCGTAGCGCAGGATCGCGATGGTGAACGGGACCATGGACACCACGAACCAGCGCGCCTCGCCGTGCTCGCGGTCGAAGGCCCACAGCCCGTAGCAGACCACCAGCGCGGTGGCCGACAACGTCCAGACGAACCGCAGGTAGGTGCTGGTGTAGCTCTCCAGCGCCTTGCGGATCTTCGCCCCGGTCCGCTCGGCCAGTTGCAGCTCGGCGTAGCGCTTGCCGGCCGCCATGAACAGCGACCCGAACGCCATCATCAGCAGGAACCATTGGGTCAGCCGGATGTTGGTGGCCGCGCCGCCGGCGATGGCGCGCAGCAGGAACCCCGACGACACGATGCAGATGTCCATCACCGCTTGGTGTTTGAGGCCGAAGCAGTAGGCCAGCTGGATGGCGATGTAGACGGCCATCACCGCCGCCAGGTTCGGGGTCAGCCACCAGCCGATGCCCAGCGACGCCGCCGCCAGCAGCACGGCCAGGGTGTAGGCCAGCCATTCGGGCACTACGCCGGCCGCGATCGGCCGGAACCGCTTGGTGGGGTGCTCGCGGTCGGCCTCGACGTCGCGCGCGTCGTTGACCAGGTAGATCGACGAGGCGGCCAGGGAGAACACCACGAACGCCACCGACACCTGGCCCAGCACGTCGGTGTAGTCGTACTGGACCGGGCCGCCCAGCGCCGCCACCGGCGCCAGCAGCACCAGCACGTTCTTCACCCATTGCCGGGGGCGGATCGCCTTGATCACCCCGGAGACCACGTTGGCCGGCGGTCCGGCCACCGCTTCCTGCGTTTCCTCGGTCATTGGTCACCTCTTGCCAGCTGCGGTGCGCGGCGCGCGACGGCGGCGACGCCGGCCCCCAGGGCGATGCCGCAGGCCACGTCGCTGGGATAGTGCACCCCCAACACCATCCGGGACAACGCCATCGGCGGCACCAGGACCGCGGGCAGCGGCAGGCCGGTGATCCGGCCCAGCAGGATCGCTGCGGCGGTGGTGGAGGTGGCATGCGCGGACGGGAAACTGAGCCGGCTGGGGGTGCCGACGTTGACCACGACGGCGGGATGATGCGGCCGTTCGCGCCGCACGATGCGCTTGACGACGACGGCGGCGGCGTGCGCGACGAACGCCCCGGCCCCGGCCGCGAGCCAATCGGCGCGGCGCCGCGGTGAGCACAGCGCGCCGAGCGCGGCCGCCGCCACCCAGCCGATGCTGTGCTCGCCGAAGTGGGACAGCGCGCGCGCCACGGTCAGCACCCCGGGGCGCTTGCTCAGTGCCGCCTGGACGGCGACGAGCGCGGCCACCTCACCGCGCGGGGCCTGCGCAGCAGGGGACTCAGGCATGTTCGGCAGCTGGCAGCAACGCCGTCTCCCACTTCTGCTTGCTGGACAACACGGGCAGCGCACCGCGATACACCCTGCGCATCTCGTCGAACCGGGTCAGCAACTTGCGCTGACGGCGCAGCGATGCGAACAACAGCGAGAACATCTTTCGCCGGTCCCGCTGCCGGTACACCACGCCGCAGCCGTCGGCCGTCGTCACCGTGACGCCGTCGACGGTGCACAGCCGGAACCACCGCGCATCCTGGGTGGGCACGTTGTACTGCGGGCGCCGGTGCGCCTCGGGGTCGGCCTTGGTCGCGTTGTGGGCGATCCCGCGGGCCAGCCGGTAGCCGATCGACAGCGGGTTCACCGGCGGCTTCATCGCCTTGCTCTGGTAGCGCGGCGGCGGCAGCTCGCTGGCCGCCGGCAGCACCACCGCGTCCGGGTACTCCTTGCGCAGCCGGTGCACCTCGGGCAGCGCGGATTCCAGGATGGAGAAGATGTGCTCGGGCCCGGCCAGGAAGTCGTCGATGGCCCGGTTCTGGATGGCCACCGTCGAATATTCAAGGCAGGCAAGGTGTTTCAGGGTGGCCTTCAGGTGGCTGCGGACCAGCCCGGTGATGTCGCCGTCCCAGTGCAGCGCGGCGACCACCAGCCGGTTGCGCAGATGGAAGTAGGCCTGCCAGTCGATGGCGTCGTCCTTGTCGCTCCAGGCCATGTGCCAGATCGCCGCGCCGGGAAGGGTGACGGTGGGGTAGCCGTGCTCGCCGGCGCGCAGGCCGTATTCGGCGTCGTCCCACTTGATGAACAGCGGCAGCGGCTGGCCCAGCTCCTCGGCGACCTGCCGCGGGATCATGCACGTCCACCACCCGTTGAAGTCGACGTCGATGCGCCGGTGCAGCAGCGCGCTGCGAGGGTTCTTGTCGTTCAACGGGAATTGCGCGAAGTCGTGGTCGTACTCGGCGTGCGGCGCCGCGGTCCACATGAAGTTCGACTGGTCGACGACCTCGCCCATGATGTGCAGGTGCGAGGGCTCCTGCAGGTTGAGCATCTGGCCGCCGATCAGCATCGGCGTCTTGGCGAACCGGTGCAACGCCAACACCCGCAGGATCGAGTCGGGCTCGATGCGGATGTCGTCATCCATGAACAGAATCTGTTGGCAGTCAGTGTTTTTCAGCGCCTCGTACATCACCCGGCTGTATCCGCCGGAGCCGCCGAGGTTGGGCTGGTCGTGAATGGACAGCCGGTTGCCCAGACCCGCGGCCGCCGCCGGGAAGTCCGGGTGGTCGCGCACCTTGCGGGTGCCCTGGTCGGGCACGATCACCGCACCGATCACCTTGTCCACCAACGGATCCGCGGTGAGGTCGGCCAGCGCGTTGACGCAGTCGGCGGGCCGGTTGAAGGTGGGGATGCCGACGGCGATGTTGGCCGTCCCCGGTGCCGGTTCGGTGGCATACCAGCCGCCGCTGATCAGGTTGACCTCGGTGTCGGTGGTGATGTCGAACCAGATCCAGCCGCCGTCCTCGAACGGCTTCAACGGCACCTCGATCTCGACGACGGCCGGCTGGTCGTCGGTGCCGACGAACTGGCGGCCCTGCACCGAGATCCGCACCCCGGTGGCCTTGGTGCGGTAGACGTCGACGCGACCGGTTCCGGTCAGCTCGACCTTGAGCACCACCGATTCGCAGATCGACCAGCGCCGCCAGTAGCTGGCCGGGAACGCGTTGAAGTAGGTGGCGAACGACACCTCGGACTCTTTGCCGATCTCCAGCGACGTGCGGCTGGTGGCGTGCGCGCGCCGGGCGTTGGTCGTCGACTCCTCCAGGTACAGCTTGCGCACGTCGAGGGGCTCGCCGGGACGCGGCAGGATGATCCGGGACAGCAGGCTCACGGCACTCATTCAGGCGCCACTCCTTCTCATCGCTCCGCTCTGCATCGTCGTGGCGCGCATCAGGCGCCGCTCTCCTGTTTGCTCTGGGCCTCTGTCAGGGATGCGCCGTCGCGCAGGTGCGGCGCGAGGACGTTGTCATACATGTTCAGCGCGCTGGCGATGGCCATGTGCATGTCCAGGTACTGGTAGGTGCCCAGCCGGCCGCCGAACAGGACCTTCGCCGACGCGGTCTCGGCCTTGGCCCGAGCCCGGTAGGCGGCCAGCAAGGCGCGGTCGGCCTCGGTGTTGATCGGATAGTAGGGCTCGTCGTCGTCCTCGGCGAACCGCGAGTACTCCCGCATGATCACCGTGTTGTCGGTCGGGTAGTCCCGTTCGGTGTGGAAGTGCCGGAACTCGTGGATGCGGGTGTAGGGCACGTCGAGGTCGTTGTAGTTCATCACCGGGGTGCCCTGGAAGTCCCCGATGGGCAGCACCTCGACCTCGAAATCCAGTGTGCGCCAACCCAAACGGCCCTCGGCGTAGTCGAAGTAGCGATCCAGCGGGCCGGTGTAGACCACCGGCGCCTCGGGGCTGCCCGCGCGCAGCCCGTCGCGCACGTCGAACCAGTCGGTGTTCAGCCGGACCTCGATGTTCTCGTGGGCGGCCATGTTCTGCAGCCAGGCCGTGTAGCCGTCGACCGGAAGCCCCTCGTAGGTGTCGGAGAAGTAGCGGTTGTCGAAGGTGTAGCGCACCGGCAGCCGGGTGATGTTGGACGCCGGCAGTTCCTTGGGGTCGGTCTGCCACTGCTTGGCGGTGTAGCCCTTGACGAAGGCCTCGTAGAGCGGCCGGCCGATCAGCGAGATCGCCTTCTCCTCGAGGTTCTGCGCGTCGGCGGTGTCGATCTCGGCGGCCTGCTCGGCGATGAGCTTGCGGGCCTCCTCGGGGCTGAAGTACTTGCCGAAGAACTGCGACACCAGGCCCAGGCCCATCGGGAACTGGTAGGCCTGGCCGTTGTGCATGGCGAAGACCCGGTGCCGGTAGTCGGTGAAGTCGGTGAACTGCCGCACGTAGTCCCAGACCCTTTTATTAGAGGTGTGGAACAGGTGGGCGCCGTACTTGTGCACCTCGATGCCGGTGTGCGGCTCGGGTTCCGAGTAGGCGTTGCCGCCGATGTGCGGGCGGCGTTCCACCACGAGCACGCGCTTCCCGAGCTGGGTAGCGACGCGCTCGGCAATGGTCAGTCCGAAGAATCCAGAGCCGACGACGAAAAGATCGAAACGAGCGGTCATCGGTTGCTTAGGGTATCCGACGGCGTGGCCCGAACCCATTTGGCGAGGCCAGCAACCAGGGCCCGGCTGATTCGGGGCGGCCGGCGGAGCGTGCCTGCCCGGCGATCACAGTCCTGGTCGCAATTGCCTCACGATTCAATATCACCACTCTAGTAACAGGATTCCCACTCGTACCATCGACTGTGTGTGATTCCTGCCAGACAGCATCGGCGGGGCGCGCCGACACAACACATAGTCAGATAGAGGAGACTTCCGTGCCGAACCGACGCCGACGCAAGCTTTCGACAGCCATGAGCGCGGTCGCCGCCCTGGCAGTGGCGAGTCCTTGCGCATACTTCCTTGTCTACGAATCGACGGCCGGCAACAAGGCGCCCGAGCACCACGAGTTCAAGCAGGCCGCGGTGATGAGCGATCTGCCGGGCGAGCTGATGGGTGCGCTGTCGCAGGGCCTGTCGCAGTTCGGGATCAACCTGCCCCCGGTGCCCGCCCTGAGCGGCGGCGCCACCAGCACTCCCGGTCTGGCCAGCCCCGGCCTGGGTAGCCCCGGCCTGGGCACGCCCGGCCTGGGAACGCCGGGCCTGACCAATCCCGGTCTGACGAGCCCCGGTGCGACCAGTCCCGGCCTGACCAGTCCCGGCCTGACCAGTCCTGGTTTGACCAGCCCCGGTCTGACCAGCCCGGGTGCCGCGCCGACGACGCCCGGGCTCACCACGCCCGGCGCGCTGCCGACCACGCCGGGCGCCGGGGTCGCCACCCCCGGCGCCGGGCTCAACCCCGCGCTGTCCAACCCCGGGCTGACCAGCCCGGCCGGGACGGCGCCGGGGCTGGGCAGCCCGACCGTGGCGCCGAGTGAGGTGCCGATCGACTCCGGGGCCGGCCTGGACCCGGGCGCCGGTGGCACGTACCCGATCCTGGGCGACCCGTCGACCTTCGGTAACGCCTCGCCGATCGGCGGCGGTGGCACCGGTCTGGGCGGCGGCTCGAGCTCGGGTAGCAGCGGGGGCCTGGTCAACGACGTGATGCAAGCCGCCAACCAGCTCGGCGCGGGTCAGGCGATCGACCTGCTCAAGGGCCTGGTGATGCCGGCGATCACGCAGGGCATGCACGGCGGCGCGGCCGCGGGTGCTTTGCCCGGCGCGGCCGGTGCTCTGCCCGGCGCGGCCGGCGCCTGCCGGTGCGGCGGGTGCGCTGCCGGTGCGGCGGGTGCGCTGCCGGCCGCGGCGGCGCCGCGGGTGCGTTGCCGGCGGCCGCCGGCGCCGCGCCGGCACTGCCCCGGTCTAGACCTTTTCCAAACCATCCACCAGACGGCACCGCAGAGGGTTCTGCGGTGCCGTCGATTTTTGCCGCGGATTTCGGCATCGCTCAACGTCGTGTCGTCTCATAGATAACATCAGAATCACACGTAACATCGGCTGGTGTCCCGCAGTCGCGCGCCAACGACGCTGCTCACCGCCATCGCGGCGACGGTCGTCCTCGTCTCGTGGGTGGGCGACGCCACCCGGGACCGCGGCGCCGCCGGCGCGCCACCGGCCCGCGGCACCCAGCTCACCGAGCAGCCGCTGATCGGGCTGGGGGCCGGCGTCACGGTTCGCGAGATCAGCCAGCAGACGCCGTTTTCCCTGGTCGCCCTGACCGGTGACCTGGCCGGCACGTCGACGAGGGTGCGCGCCCGGCGTCGCGACGGTTCCTGGGGGCCCTGGTATCAGACCGAGTACGAAACCGCCGCGCCCGACCCCGGCCACGCCGGCGGGGCAACCGAGGGGCCGCGCGGGACGGACCCGGTCTTCGTCGGCACCACCACCACCGTGCAGATCGCGGTCACCCGCCCGCTCGACGCGCCGGCGACCCAGCCGCCCCCGCGCCCGGCCGACGACCTGGGCTACAGGCCGGCCTCGCGGGAGCAACCGTTCGGGCAGAACATCTCGGCCGTGCTCATCTCGCCGCCGCAAGCGCCGTCCGAAACGCATTGGACGCCCCCGTCCGGGGTGGTGATGCCCGGGCAGGCGCCACCGATCATCAGCCGGGCCGAGTGGGGCGCCGACGAATCGCTGCGCTGCGGAAGTCCGCAGTACGACAACGGGATTCGCGCCGCAGTCGTGCACCACACCGCGGGCAGCAACGACTACTCGCCGCTGGAATCGGCCGGCATCGTCAAGGCCATCTACACCTACCACAGCAAGACGCTGGGCTGGTGCGACATCGCCTACAACGCGCTGGTCGACAAGTACGGCCAGGTGTTCGAGGGCAGCGCCGGGGGCCTCACCAAGGCGGTCGAGGCGTTCCACACCGGCGGGTTCAACCGCAACACCTGGGGCGTGGCGATGATCGGCAACTTCGACGACGTGCCGCCGACGCCGGTGCAGTTGCGCGCCGTGGGCCGGCTGCTCGGCTGGCGCCTGGGCATGGACGGCGTCGACCCCAAGGGCACCGTGCAACTGGAGTCCGCCGGCAGCCACTACACCACCTACGCGGCCGGCACCGTCGCCACGCTGCCGACCATCTTCACCCACCGCGACGTGGGCAACACCGACTGCCCGGGCAACGCGGCCTACGCGCTGATGGACGAGATACGGGATATCGCAGCGCATGTCAACGATCCGCCGGAAGAGCTGATCAAGGCGCTGCAGGGTGGGGCGATCTACGCGCACTGGCAGGAGATCGGCGGGATGAACAGCGTGCTGGGGGCGCCGACCGCACCGGAGGACAGCGCGGCGGACGACGCCCGCTTCGTCACCTTCGTCCGGGGCGCGATGTACTGGTCGCCGCAGACCGGCGCCCAGCCGGTCACCGGCGCGATCTACGACGCCTGGGGCTCACAGAGCTACGAGCGCGGCCCGCTCGGCCTGCCCACCAGCGCGGAAATCCAAGAGCCGCTGCAGATTACCCAGAACTTCCAGCACGGCACGCTGAACTACGAGCGGCTGACCGGTAACGTGACCGAGGTGCTGGACGGGATCACCACCCCGCTGGCCACCCAATTGCCAAGCGGCCCAACGGTTCCGGCCGAACACTTCTCGCTGCCGACCCACCCGGCGGCGACGTAGCGAGGCGCTAAGGCCGCTGCCCCGCGCTAAAGCCGACCGCCCCGCTAAAGCCGACTACCCCGCTCCTCCTCGCGCCGCCACGCGGCGCGCATCGTCGCGGCGCTAAAGCCACCAGCGTTCCAGCACCCGGCCCACGCCGTCGTCGTTGTTGGCGGCGGTGATCTCGTCGGCGGCGGCCTGCACCTCGGGATGGGCATTGCCCATCGCCACGCCGTGGCCCGCCCAGCGCAGCATCGGCAGATCGTTGGGCATGTCGCCGAACGCCACCACCTCCTCGCGGGCGATCTCCAGCGGCCGGGCGATCTCTTCGATGCCGGTGGCCTTGCTGATCCCCAGCGGCACGATCTCGACCAGGCCGTTGTCCGTCGAGTAGGTGATGTCACCCTCGAGGCCGACGTGCTTGGCCAGCTCGGCGGCCATGTCGGAGCTGCGCGCCCCGGCCCGGCGAATCAGCAGCTTGATCGCCGGGGCGCTGAGCAGGTCCTCGATCGACACCTCGGTGTTGTCCGGATTCAGCCAGGCGTGCTCGTAACCCGGCGAGCTGATGAACTGCGGCGTCGCCGTGTCGTGGGCGCGTTCCCCGATCCGCTCGACGGCCAGCCCCGCCCCCGGGATGACCCGCGTGGCCAGCTCGGCCAGCTTGGCCAGGGTGTCGACGTCCAGCGTGCGGGCGGACAGCACCCGGTCGTTCGCCGGGTCGTAGATCACCGCGCCGTTGGCGCACACCGCGATCGGCGCGAAGCCCAGCGCGTCGACCACCGGGCGGATCCACCGCGGCGGGCGGCCGGTGGCCACCACGAACCGCGCGCCGCCGGCCACCGCGGCGCGGACCGCGGCCCGGGTGCGCGGGGTGATCCGCTCGTCGTCGTCGAACAGGGTGCCGTCGACGTCGCAGGCGATGAGCCGCGGCAGCGTCATCGAAACCGCCCGCCTCGCCGGCCGGCGCTCAATGCAGTCCGCTCTGGCGCTGTCCCGGCCGGGTGACGCCGTCGGTGCCGTACTTGCGCATCCGCTCCTGCAGCTCGGAGAGCCGCAGCGCCCGGGAGTCCTCCTGGGTGGGCGCGCCGCCGCCCAGCCGCCGCGGCACCCAGAACTCGTCCTTGGGGTGCGGATACTCCTCCTGCACCCGGTACAGCAGGGCGTTCATCGCCTCCCGCAGCGCCGCGTTGAGCTGCTCGCGGGTGCCCCGCGGCGGCAGCGGCCGCCCGGCCGCCACGGTGATCGGAACCTTGTTGCGGAACACCTTCTTCGGGTGGTCCTTCGGCCAGATCCGGTGGGCACCCCAGACGATGATCGGGACGATGGGCACCTGCGCGGCCAGCGCCATGCGCGCCGCGCCGGTCTTGAACTCGCGCAGTTCGAAGCTGCGGCTGATGGTGGCCTCGGGATGCATGCCGATCAGCTCACCCTCGCGCATGCGCTGCACGGCCACGTCGAACGCGTCGTGTCCCGACCTGCGGTCCACCGGGATCAGCCGGGCGTGCTTGATGACGTAATTGACCGCCTTCACGTCGGCCATCTCGGCCTTGATCATGAAGTAGGCGCGGCGGTGCCGCTCCCGCACCGCCATCAGCGTCGGCAGCCAGTCCAGGTAGCTGGTGTGGTTCTGGGCGAGAAGGGCGCCGCCGTGGGCGGGAATGTTCTCCAAACCCTGGTAGGTGAACTTGGTTCCCTGCATCGCGACCAGCGGCGGAACAACCCACTCCCCCAGCCGGTAGAACCCCTCGGCCATCTCTTCTCCTTCGCTACCGGCCCGGACGCCCGGCCCGGTTCGCGGCCTTCTTCGCCGCTGCCGCGGCCGCTCGGGCCGCCGCCTCGTCTGCCTCCATCCGGGCCGCCTCCGCCGGCGTCGGCGCCGTGCCGCCCAGCCGGCGCGGCACCCAGTACGCCCCGGGCTGCATCGGGTAATGCTGCTGCGCCTGGTGCAGCAGCGTGGTCATCGCGTCGCGCAGCGCGGCGTCGGTCTGCGCGATGTCCTCGCGCGCCCGCAACGGCGCGCCTACCTGCACGGTGATCGGTATCTTGGCCCGGCCCAGTGTACGTGGATGGTCCTTGGTCCAGATCCGGTGCGCGCCCCAGACGATCAGCGGGATGATCGGCACGCCGGCGTCGATGGCCATCCGGGCCGCGCCGGTCTTGAACTCCTTGAGCTCGAAGCTGCGGCTGATGGTGGCCTCCGGGTAGACGCCCACCAACTCGCCCTCGCGCAGCCGCTGCACGGCCACCGCGTAGGCGCCGGCGCCGGCGCCGCGGTCCACCGGGATGGTGCGGGTGTGCTTGATCAGGAAGTTGACCACCTTCACCTGCTGCATCTCGGCCTTGATCATGAACCGCAGGCGTCGCCCCCGGCGATGCACGGCCAGCCCGGCGGGCAGGAAGTCGACGTAGCTGGTGTGGTTGATCGCCACCACGGCGCCGCCGCGCTCGGGGATGTTCTCCTCACCGAGGTAGGTGATCTCGGTGCCGGTGGCCTTCACCGCCAGCACAGCCAGGAGCTCGAGGGCGCGGAAGGTCGGCTCCACCATCGATCACTACTCCGGCGCCCCTGCGGACTGTCCCCGGCGCGCCGCCCGCGCGGCCGCCTCCTCGGCGTCCAACCGGGCCGCTTCGGCCAGCGACGGGGCGCCGCCGCCCAGCCGGTGCGGCACCCAGAACTCCCCGGCCGGGTGGGGGCCGTACATCTCCTGCGCGCGTTCCAGCAGGTGCTGCATCCGCGAGTGCAGCAGCCCCTTGAGCTCCTCGACGCCCAGGGTCGGCTGGATGGGCTCGCCGACCAGCACGATGATCGGCACCTTGGGGCGCCACAGCTTCTTGGGGTGGTCCTTGGTCCAGATGCGCTGGGCACCCCAGACGATGTGCGGGACGATCGGCACCCCGGCCTCGACGGCCATCCGGGCCGCACCGGACTTGAACTCCTTGATCTCGAAGCTGCGGCTGATGGTGGCCTCGGGGTAAACCCCGACCAGCTCGCCGTCTTTGAGGTTGCGCACCGCCGCCTCGTAGGAGGCGGCCCCGTCCTGGCGGTTCACCGAGATGTGGCGCAGGCTGCGCATGATGGGCCCGGTGATCTTGTGGTCGAAGACCTCCTGCTTGGCCATGAACCGCACCTTGCGGCCCAGGCCCTGCTTGTAGGCGGGCAGACCCGCGAAGGTGAAGTCCAGGTAGCCGGTGTGGTTGATGGCGATGACGGCACCGCCGCTCTTCGGCAGGTTCTCCACGCCCGTGATCGTGATCTTCAGGCCCTGGACGCGCCAGATCAGGCGGGCAAGCTGTATGACAGTCCCGTACACCGGTTCCACAGCCGTCCAGCCTAGTGCGCCGGACCGTGAGCCGCCTCAAGCGCCGGAAAGAGCCGACCGCTGACTTGCCGTCCGTGCGGGTCGATCAGCTGGGCGCCGTCGAGCCCGACGGCTACTACCGGCGGTTGTGGCAGGCCGACGACGAGGACCGGGACGTCGCCGCGCGCTAGGCTCGGGGGCGCAGACGCCGTACACCCCTCGGCAGGCCCGACGTCCCCCGGAAGGTATTTGTGCAGGTCACCAGCGTAGGCCACGCCGGATTTCTGATCCGGACCCAGGCGGGCAGCATCCTGTGCGACCCCTGGGTCAATCCCGCCTACTTCGCGTCCTGGTTCCCGTTCCCGGACAACAGCACCCTGGACTGGGACCAGCTGGGCGATTGCGACTACCTCTACGTGTCGCACCTGCACAAGGACCACTTCGACGCCAAGAACCTGGCCGAGCACGTCAACAAGGACGCGGTGGTGCTGCTGCCGGAGTTTCCGGTGCCGGATCTGCGAAACGCGTTGCAGGAGCTGGGTTTTCATCGGTTCTTCGAGACGGCCGACTCGGTCAAGCACCGGGTCGGCGGACTCGACGTGATGATCATCGCCCTGCGCGCCCCCGCCGACGGCCCGATCGGCGATTCGGCGCTGGTCGTATCCGACGGCAGCACAACGCTTTTCAACATGAACGACGCCCGGCCGGTGGAACTCGACATGCTGGCGTCCGAATTCGGGCACATCGACGTGCACCTGCTGCAATACTCCGGGGCCATCTGGTATCCGATGGTCTACGACATGCCGGCCCGCGCCAAGGAGTCGTTCGGCATCCAGAAGCGGCAGCGCCAGATGGACCGCGCCCGCCAGTACCTCGCCCAGGTGGGGGCGACGTGGGTGGTGCCCTCGGCCGGGCCGCCGTGCTTCTTGGATCCGGAGTTGCGCCACCTCAACGACGACCACGGCGACCCGGCCAACATCTTCCCCGACCAGATGGTGTTTTTGGAGCAGATGCGCGCCCACGGGCAAGGCGGCGGCCTGCTGATGATCCCCGGCTCGACCGCCGACTTCAGCGGATCCACCCTGAACTCGCTGCATCATCCGCTGCCCACCGCCGAGGTGGAGGCCATCTTCACCACCGGCAAGGCCGACTACATCGCCGCCTACGCCGAGCGGATGGCGCCGGTGATCGCCGCGGAGCGGGCCGGCTGGGCGCCGGCCACCGGCGAGCCGCTGCTGGAGCCGCTGCGCGCCCTGTTCGAACCGATCATGTCGCAAAGCGACGAGATCTGCGACGGCATCGGCTACCCGGTGGAGCTGGTGCTCGGGCCCGAGCGCGTGATCCTGGATTTCCCGAAACGCACGGTACGAGAACCGATTCCGGACGAGAAGGTTCGCTACGGCTTTGCCATAGCACCGGAGCTGGTGCGCACCGTGCTGCGCGATCGGGAGCCGGACTGGGTCAACACCATCTTCCTGTCCACCCGGTTCAAGGCCTGGCGCGTCGGCGGCTACAACGAATACCTGTACACCTTCTTCAAATGCTTGACCGACGAACGAATCGCCTACGCCGACGGCTGGTTCGCCGAAACCCACGACAACTCGGCGTCGATCACGCTGGACGGCTGGCAGATTCAGCGCCGCTGCCCCCACCTGAAGGCCGATCTTTCGAAATTCGGTGTGGTAGAGGGCAACACGTTGACGTGCAACCTGCACGGGTGGCAGTGGCGGCTGGACGACGGGCGCTGCCTGACCGCGAAGGGGCACCAGCTGCGGAGTTCGCGGGCGTGAACGAGACCTACGACGACGGCCTGGTCCAGTTGGACCGGGCGGCGATCACGTTGCGCCGCTACCACTTTCCGTCGGGCACGTCCAAGGTGATCGCGCTGGACGCGATCCGCGGGTACAAAGCCGAGCCGCTGGGCATCTTCATGCACCGGTTCCGGGTCTGGGGCAGCTCCGATCTGCGCCGCTGGCTTCCGCTGGACATCGGCCGGCCGTTCAAGTCGACGTTGATCACGCTGGACGTGCCGGGCACCCGGCCCGCCCCGGCCTTCACGCCGGCGCGTCCCGACGAGTTCACCGCCCTGCTGGACGAATTGCTCGCCCGGCGCGGCTCCTGACTCAGCCGCTGCGGTCGGTCAGTGCCTGCCGGGCCGCGTTGTAGCCGGGGATGAAGGTGATGCCCGGACCGCCGTGGCAGCCCGCGCTGCCCAGATACAGGCCCTCGATCGGGATCGGCTGGCCGAGGAAGCCGCGCGGACCGGGCCGGTTGGGCCCGACCTGGTTCGCGTTCAGCAGGCCATGGCAGTAGTCACCGCCGGGGGCGCCGAACATGACGCCCATGTGCCGGGGCGTGAAGGTGGTGTGCCGGATGATGCTGTCCTCGAAATTCGGTGCCAGCCGGGTGATCTTGTCGATCACCCGTTGCCCCATCTCGATTTTCGCCTGGCCGTAGTCCACCTCGCCCTCGATCGGGAACCACAACGCGAACGCCGAGGCGGCATGCTTGCCCTCCGGCGCCAGGCCCGGATCGTTCTGCGAGGGGATCTGCAGCACGACGGTCGGGTCGGCCGGAACGACGCCGCGCCGGGCCTGCTCCCACTGCTGCTGCACCTCCTCGGGCGTGCAGAACAGGCCGATCGAGGCCTGCATGGCCGGCTCGTTGAGCACCTGGTACGGCGCGGCGAACACCGGCGCCTCCTGCAGCGCGAAATGCATCTGCAGGTAGCTGCCGCGGTGGTCGATGCGCGCATAGCGAGCCCGCAGGTCGGCGGGCAGCGCGGCCGGATCGAGCAGCTCGTTGAGCGTGACGTCCGGCGCGATGCCGGAGACGACGATCGGGGCGCTCAGCGTCTCGCCCGACTCGGTGCGCACCCCGGTCACCCGTCCCCCGGACCCGGCGTGCTCGACCAGGATCTCGGTCACCTTGGTGCGCAACCGAAGTTCGCCGCCGTGGCGCTCCAGCACGTCGCACAGGTGCGAGGTAAGCGCGCCGATGCCGCCGCGCAGCTTCTTCATCTGCATGGTGTCGCCGTCCGGCACGCCGAGGCCGAACGCCAGCGCCGCGGCGCTGCCCGGGGTGGCCGGGCCGCGATAGAGCGTGTTGACGGCCAGCACGGTCATCGAGCCGCGCAGGGCGCCGTGCTTCTCGCGGTCGGGCAGGTAGCGGTCCAGGATGTCGGTGACCGACCCGAACAGCATGTCGTCGATCGCCGAGCGCTCGAATTCGTTTGTGGCGCAGGCATACATCTCGTCGAGACTCTTGGGCGGCGTACCGGCCTCGAACCGGCCCAGCGCGCGGGTCGGGGCTTGGGCCCACGCCATCAGGCCGGCCATCCCGTTGACGGCGTCGGCCCCGTGCACCTCGTTGAGGTGGGTGAACAGCTTGACCGGGTCGCTGTATTGGACCAGCGGATCGTCCCCGACACCGCGCACCGCCACCGACATCACGTCCAAATCAATCGTCGGGATGGTGTCCAGGCCCAGCTCGTCGACCACCGCCTGCGAGGTCGGGAACTGCACCGACCCGGCGATCTCGAACCGGTAGCCGTCGAAAAGCTCGACGGTGGAGGCCATCCCGCCGGCGTAGAGCTTGGCGTCCAGGCACAGGGTGCGCAGCCCGGCCTTGGCCAGCAGCACCGCGGCGGTCAGCCCGTTGTGGCCCGCGCCGATGACGATCGCGTCGTAGTCATTCATGTCCCGACCTCCGCAAGGAGGCTCGCACGACGCCCCAAGTTTTGTCAATTATGACGAAACTTGGGGCGCGGTGGCGGTGCTCCAGGAGTCGGTGATCCCCGCGCGCAGCGACTCCAGCGCCGCGTGACACAGCCGCGCGAGTTCGCCGAGCGATCGTTCGTCGCCGACCATCCACACCTCCATCGCGCCGAACACCGCGGCCGCGATGCAGCGCGCGGTCACCGCGGCGCGCACCCGCTGGTCGGCCGTCGGCGCGCCGGCGCCGCCGCCGCGCCGTTGTAGTTGCGCCGCAATGGCTTCGGCGAAGTCGGCCTGCACGTCGCGGATGTGGCGGACGATGCGGCCCGGGTCGAGCTCCTCGTGGCGCAGCGCGGCGATCTTGGTCACCGCATCCACGTCGTAGGGGAAGGAGAAGATGGCGGCCTGCACCGAGTCGATGATGGGCTCGTCGGCCGGGCGGGCGTCCAGCGCGGCCCGAAACCAGTGCAGCCCGGTGTAATCGGCGAACAGCAGATCGTGCTTGGAGCGGAAGTGGCGGTAGAACGTGCGCAGCGACACCCCGGCGTCGGCGGCGATCTGTTCGGCCGAGGTGTCCTCCACGCCCTGGGCCAAAAATCGCACCAGCGCGGCCTGGCGCAACGCCTCCCGGGTGCGCTCGCTGCGCGCCGTCTGCGCCGGCCTGACCATGGCAGTAAGGTACCAAGAAACCTTTTGACAATATTGACAAAACTTTACGGCCGGGGTCAGACTGCGCGCATGGTCTCGCTTCTCGTGCACGCAGTTCTCGGGTTCTCCGTCATCGCCTGGATCGTCGCCTCGAACGCGAAGGTGTTCGCCCGCCCGGCCGGCGGTCCGCTGTTCTCGCCGATGGAGGTCGTGTACTACCTCGTCGGCATCGCCTCGGTCGTGCTCGGCTGGTACTTCAACATCACCTTCGTGCAGCAGTATTCGCACGGATCGACCAACCCGCTGTGGGGCGAGCACGGCAGCTGGGCCGAATACATCCGGCTGATGTTCACCAACCCGGCCGCCAGCTCGGCCAGCCAGGACTACACGATCGCGAACGTGGTGCTGCTGCCGCTGTTCACCATCGTGGACGGCTACCGCCGCGGGTTGCGCCGGCCCTGGCTGTACTTCGTGTCCAGCCTGTTCACCAGCTTCGCGTTCGCGTTCGCCTTCTACTTCGCGACGATGGAACGCCAGCGCCGGCACGAGCAGGCCCGCGAGACAGTGCCCGCCTAGTCGATCGGTTTGACGGCCCGCCAGCGCTGCCGGCCGCCCCGGGCGTCGGCGTGGATGTCGGCGAAGCCCGCGGCCGCCAGCCGGCCCGGCAGGTCCTTCGGCGCGACCGGGTTGTAGGTGTCGGCGACGTGCAGCAGGCGAAACGCCCACGACGGCACGCCGTCGCTGCCGGCGAACGTCCCACCGGGTTGCAGCACCCGCAACGCCTCGGCGAACAGCTGGTCCTGCAGCTGCGGGCTGGGCACGTGGTGCAGCATGGTGAAGCACACCACCGAGGTGAAATGGTTTGCGGGCAAACCTGTTTCGGTGCCGCTGGCCTGGATGACGCGGGCCCGGTCGCCGTAGCGGCGCTGCAGCCGATCGGCCATCACCGGGTCGAGTTCGACCGCGGTCAGCGAGGCGGTGCGATCCAGCAGGGCGCTCAGCGTCGCACCGTAGCCGGGGCCGATTTCCAAAGTGCGGGAACCCAATTCGACACCGTCCAGCGCCCAGGGCAGCAGCTCGTCGGCCACCTCCTTCGCCCAGCCGGCCGAGCTGCACCGGTGCCGGTGCAAGAGATTCATCGCCATCGCGATCACGCCTTTCTGTCGGTCGATCTCGACGTTAGGCGGACGCAATGCTGCGGGCTTCCGATATCCTGCCTCGATATGTCGGAAATCGGCCAGCACGGGCTGGCGACCTCGGCGCAGACGCTGCCGCCGGGAGCGCGGATCGCACGGCACCGGCATCCGCTGCACCAGATCGTCTATCCGTCCACGGGCGCGGTGTCGGTGACCACGCCGGCGGGCACCTGGATCACCCCGGCCAACCGCGCCATCTGGATCCCGGCGGGCTGCTGGCACGAGCACAAGTTCCACGGCCACACCAACTTTCACGGCGTCGCGCTGGACCCCGCCCGCTACCGCCGCGGCCCGGCCGCCCCCGCGGTGCTGGCGGTCACTCCGCTGATGCGCGAGCTGATCATCGCGTGTTCGCGGGCGCGGGACACCGACGCCGGCGCGCACCACCGGATGCTGGCGGTGCTGCACGACCAGTTGCAGGCCACCAGCGTCGCCGAACCGCTGTGGATTCCCACCGCCGTGGACGGCCGGCTGCGCGCCGCCTGCGCACTGATCGCCGACAACCTGCGCGAGCCGTTGACGCTGCGCCAGATCGGCGAGCGCATCGGGGTCGGCCAGCGCACCCTGAGCCGGCTGTTCCGCGACGAGCTGGCCATGACGTTCCCGCAGTGGCGCACCCAGGTCCGGCTGCAACACGCCCTGGTGCTGCTGGCCGAGCGGCGCGACGTCACCTCGGTGGCGGCCGAATGCGGTTGGGCCACACCGAGTGCGTTCATCGACACCTACCGGCGCGCGTTCGGGCACACCCCGGGCCGGCTCGCCCCCCGCCCGTCCTAACCGCGCGGGCCGACGGGCTCGAGCAGCTCGGTGCCGACGAACGGCACCAGCGCCTCGGGAACCCGCACGCTGCCGTCGGGCCGTTGGTGGTTTTCCAGGATCGCCACCAGCCAGCGGGTGGTGCCCAGCGTGCCGTTCAGGGTGGCCGCGATCTGCGGCTTGCCCTTGGCGTCCCCGCCGTCGCGGTAGCGGGTGGACAGCCGGCGCGCCTGGAAGGTGGTGCAGTTCGACGTCGACGTCAGCTCGCGGTAGGTCTGCTGGGTGGGCACCCACGCCTCGCAGTCGAACTTGCGGGCCGCCGACGAGCCGAGATCGCCCGCGGCCACGTCGATCACCCGGTAGGGCACCTCGATGCGGGCCAGCATCTCGCGCTGCCAGCCCAGCAGCCGCTGGTGTTCGGCCTCGGCGTCGGCGGGCGTGCAATAGACGAAGCCCTCGACCTTGTCGAACTGGTGCACCCGGATGACGCCGCGGGTGTCCTTGCCGTAGCTGCCGGCCTCGCGGCGAAAGCACGACGACCAGCCCGCGTAGCGCAGCGGGCCGGCGGACAGGTCCAGGATCTCGTCGGCGTGGTAGCCGGCCAGCGGCACCTCGGAGGTGCCCACCAGATAGAGGTCGTCGGCCTCGATCCGGTAGACCTCCTCGGCGTGCGCGCCCAGGAATCCGGTGCCGGCCATCACCTCCGGGCGCACCAGCACCGGCGGGATCATCGGCACGAAGCCGTTCTCGACGGCCAGCCGCAGCGCCAGCTGCAGCAGGCCGAGCTGCAGCAGCGCGCCCTTGCCGGTCAGGAAGTAGAACCGCGAACCGGACACCTTGGCCCCGCGGGCCATGTCGATCAGGCCCAGCGACTCGCCCAGTTCCAGGTGGTCGCGGGGGTTTTGCAGCGCCGTTGGCTCCCCGACGACGTCCAGCACGGCGAAGTCGTCCTCGCCGCCGGCGGGGACGCCGTCGATGACGACGTTCGAGATGGCCAGGTGCGCGGCGGTGAACGCCGCCTCGGCCTCGGCCTGGGCGGTTTCGGCGGCCTTGACCTGCTCGGCCAGCTCCTTGGCGCGGGCCAGCAGGGTCGGGCGCTGCTCGGGCGAGGCGGCGCCGACGCTCTTGCTGGCCGACTTCTGTTCGGCGCGCAGCGTGTCGGCGGTCGAGATGGCGGCCCGGCGGGCGGCGTCGGCGGCCAGCAGGGCGTCCACCAGCGACGGGTCTTCGCCGCGGCTTTGTTGGGAGCGGCGCACGGCGTCGGGGTCTTCCCGGAGCAGCTTCAGGTCGATCACGGCCCGAAGCCTACTTTCACCCGGCCCGGCCGACCGGCGCAGCACCCCGCCCGAGCCTCAGGACTCACATCAGTAACTTTTGTAACGGCGCTGCGGCGCTGCTGTCAGAATGGAGCCGATGTCGCAAGCGCCCGAGAAGGACCTTCCGGAAGCCGGGGAAGCCCCCGCGGTCGAGACGACCGCCGCCTCGGCCTTCCTGTGGCCGCGCAGCCTGCAGGCCCGCGCGACCCGGCGCGCGCTGCTGCTGACCGCGCTCGGCGGCCTGCTGATCGCCGGGCTGGTCACCGCGATCCCGGTCGGCGGAACCGGGTCCGGCCGGCTGCTGGACGCCAGCCCGGTGCGCAGCACCGGCGCCAAGAGCGACGCCGCCTTCAACCGGGCCGCCAGCGGGGAATGCCTGATGTGGCCCGACACCACCCCGGAGTCGGCGAAGATCGTCAACTGCGGCGACGACCACAAGTTCGAGGTCGCCGAATCCATCGACATGCGCACCTTCCCCGGCTCGGAGTACGGGCCCAACGCCGCGCCGCCGACCCCGGCCCGCATCCAGCAGATCACCCAGGAGCAGTGCGAGGCCGCCGTCCGCAACTACCTGGGCCCCAAGTTCGACCCGAACAGCAAGTTCACCGTCAGCCTGCTGTGGCCCGGCGACCGGGCCTGGCGCCAGGGTGGGGATCGCCGCATGCTGTGCGGCCTGCAACTGCCCGGCGCGAACAACCAGCAGCAGGTGTTCAAGGGCAAGGTCGCCGACGTCGACCAGTCCAAGATCTGGCCGGCCGGCACCTGCCTGGGCATCGACTCGGCGACCAACCAGCCCACCGATGTGCCGGTGGACTGCGCGGCCCCGCACGCGATGGAGGTGACCGGCACGGTCAACCTGGCCGAGAAGTTCCCCGACGCGCTGCCCGCCGAGCCGGACCAGGACGCCTTCATCAAGGACTCTTGCACCAAGATGACCGACGCGTACCTGGCGCCGGTCAAGCTGCGCACCACCACGCTGACGCTGATCTACCCCACCGTGCCGCTGGCCAGCTGGACGGCCGGCAGCCGCGAGGTGGCCTGCAGCATCGGCGCGACGCTGGGCAACGGCGGCTGGGCCACGCTGCTGAACAGCGCCAAGGGGCAGCTGCTGATCAACGGCCAGCCCCCGGTGCCGCCGCCCGACATTCCCGAGGAGCGGCTGTCGATGCCGCCCATCCCGTTGCAGGCTCCGGCGCAGTCGCCGTCGACCCAGTCCGGCTCCGCCGCCGCCCCGGAGATGCCGCCGAACAACCAGCACCTGCCCGGCCAGCAGCCGGTGGTGACCCAGCCCCCGCAGGCCCCGCCGCCGCCGGTCGACAACGGCGCCCCGCCCCCGGCCAACCCGGCACCCGAGGCCCCGCCCGCGCCGGCTCCGCCGCCCGCGGCGCCCCCTCCGCCTCCCCCGCCCGCGCCGGAGGCCCCGCCGGGCGGGCCCCCGCCGGCAGGCTAGCCGCCGTGCCCGTGCGGATGGATCCGCAGCGGTTCGACGAACTGGTCTCCGACGCCCTCGACCTGATCCCGCCCGAGCTGGCCGCGGCCATGGACAACGTCGTCGTCCTGGTCGACGACCGCCACCCCGAGGAGCCCGACCTGCTCGGGCTGTACGAGGGCGTGGCGCTGACCGAACGCGACTCCGACTACTCCGGCGCGCTGCCGGACGCCATCACCATCTACCGGGCGGCGCTGCTGGACGTGTGCGAATCCGAGCAGCAGGTGATCGAGGAAGTCGCGGTCACGGTGATCCACGAGATCGCCCACCACTTCGGCATCGACGACGAGCGGCTGCATCAGTTGGGTTGGGCCTGACACCCCGGGCGCGGCATCCCGGATTTGTCGGCCCGCGGTGCTATGAACTCACCTATGAGCACAGACTGCCGCGACTGCCGGGCAGGCTTGGATCACTGTCACGGCACCATCATTCGCCATGCGTTGCACCGGTCCGAATGCACCGAGCCGGACTGCTTCACGCCCGAATTGATGCCGCACGCCTTCGTCATCGACTGCGACGCAGTCGGCTGCGCCTGCACCGAAGTCATCGCGCTCGCTGTGTGATCGGCGGGCTCAGCCCATCGGGTCGGTGGTGGAGCGCACCGCGTCGGCCACCGGGGTGGCGGGGATCTCGGCGGCCTCGGGGTAGAACGGCGGCGTCAGCGTGCCCCAGCGCACGCAGCTCCACCGCCCGTCGGTGATCGGAGTCAGCGCCACCGACTGGGCGTTGTCGAGGTGATGGGCCAGCGCGAAGTCGGCCTCGACGCCGGCCAGCACGGCGGCCGCCAGCCGGATCGCCGCGCCGTGGCTGACGACCACGATGTCGCCGTGGAAATCGTGGTCGTCCAGGTAGCGCAGCCGCAGCTCGGTGAGCACCGGCAGGTAGCGGTCCAGCACCTCGCGGCCGGTTTCGCCGCCGGGCAGCGGCACCTCGAGCTCGCCGCGGTGCCAGCGCTCGTAGATGGCGTTGAACTCCGCGACCGCCTCGTCGTCGTTGCGGTTTTCCAGCCGCCCGACCTGCACCTCGTGGATGCCGCCCAGCTCGACGGGCGGCAGCGCCAGCTGCCCGCCGATCACCGCCGCGGTCTGCGAGGCCCGGGTGGCCACCGAGTGCGCGAGCATGGCCGGCCGGCCCGACCGGCGGGCGAACTCGCGGGCCTGGTCGCGGCCCAGCGGCGTGAGCTCGGCGCCGGGCGGCCGGGTGTCGAGGCGGCGCTCGACGTTTCCGTACGACTGGCCGTGCCGCACCAGGATCAGCCGGCCGCTCACCGCCGCGACTCCCCGGGGGGTTCGGGTTTGCCGTCCCGCACCGCCGCCAGCCAGCGCACCGCTTCCTCCGTCGACGGCGGCAGCGCCCCCGCGGGGGTGCCGGTGGGCCACGAACCCAGGTAGCGCACGTCGGCACAGCGGCGGTGCAGCGCCTTGAGCGCCTCGGCGACGGGTTCGTCGTCGATGTGGCCCACGCAATCGGCGAAGAACCGGTAGATGCCCAAACCCGTTCTGGTGGGCCGGGATTCGATGCGGGTCAAGTCGATGCCGCGGATGCCGAACTCGGCGAGCGCGGCCAGCAGGGCGCCCGGCGCGTTGTCGATGCGCAGCACCACCGAGGTCCGGTCGGCGCCGGTGCGGGCCGGCGGCGGCGCGGGCGGCCCGACCAGGACGAAGCGGGTGCGGGCGTTGGGTTCGTCGACGACGCCGTCGGCCAGGGTGTCCAACCCCCAGCGGGCGGCGGCCAGCGGGGAGGTCACCGCGGCGTCGGCGCGCCCCTCGGCCACCTGCTGGGCCGCGTCGGCGTTGGAATAGGCCGGGCGCAGCTGCGCGCCGGCCAGGTTGGCGGCCACCCACTGGCGCACCTGGGCGGCGGCCACCCCGATGGCCGCCAGGGTCCGCACGTCGGCGGCGGACAGTCCCGGCTTGACCACGATGCTGAACGCCACGTCCAGCGTCGTCTCCGCGAACACCTGCAGCGGCGAGCCGATCGCGAGGCTGTCCAGGGTGGGCGTCACCGAGCCGTCGATGGAGTTCTCGATCGGCACGCACGCGTAGTCGGCGGCGCCGTCGCGCACCGCGTCCAGCGCCGCGGGCGTGCCGTCGACCGGCGTGGGCCGCACACCGTCCGCCCCCTGTCCGGGGACCAGACCGGCGGCGGTGATCTGCCGCAGCGCCGCCTCGGTGAAGGTCCCTTCCGGACCGAGGTAAGCGATGCGGGCCACGGACCCAACCCTAGCGGCGGGCCGGCGGGAAGACTCTTGCCACGCCACACGCGGTAAGTTAACTTAGGCTTACCTAAGCAAAGGAGAATCGTGTTACCGCAGACCTGCCCCGCCCCGACCACTGCCGAACGGATCCGCAGCGCGTGCGTCCGCGCCGGCGGCGCGCTGCTGGCGATCGAACACGACGACCCGGTTCCCACTCCCGTCCATCACCTCATCGGCGCCGGCCCGTTTGCCGGCTCCTTCGCCCTGGCGCTGCCGGTCGAGCGGGAACACCGGCTGCGGCCCGTCGTGGGGGCGCCGGCGCTGCTCGAGCTGACCGACTACGCGCCGCTGCCGCTGCGCGAGCCGGTCCGGTCGCTGGTCTGGGTGCGCGGGCGGCTGCACGAGGTCGACCCGGCGCAGATCCTCGAAACGCTCGACGTCATCGCCGCCGAATGCCCCCACCCCGCCCTGCTGGGCGTCGACACCCCGCGCCGCGCGGACGGGACGGAGCCGCGGTATGTGTTGCGGCGGCTGGAGATCGCGTCCGTGGTGGTCACCGACGCGACCGGCGCCGAGCCGGTCGACGTGGCGGACCTGCTCGCGGCCCGGCCCGACCCGTTCTGCGCGCTCGAGTCCGACCTGCTGTGGCATCTGGACACCGCCCACGGCGACGTGGTGTCCCGGCTGGTGTCCCGGCTGCCCGCGCCGTTGCGGCGCGGACAGGTGCGACCGCTCGGGCTGGACCGTTACGGGGTGCGGTTCCGGGTCGAGGGCAACGACCGCGACCACGACGTGCGACTGCCCTTCCACAAACCGGTGGACGACATGACCGGGCTGAGCCAGGCCATCCGGGTACTGATGGGCTGCCCGTTCATCAACGGGTTGCGGGCCCGCGGCTGACCCGGACGGCGTCGTCCGCGCGCGGGGCGGCCCCGGCCACGTAGGTTGGCCGGGTGAACGGCGACTTCCCCCCGCGGGGCCGGCGGCCGGGCCGTCAGGGCCCGCCGCGTCAACCCGGCCCCGAGCCGTCGCCGGTGATCCCCGGCCGGCGGTCCGGCGCCTCGCCGCACGCGCCCACCCAGCCGCTGCACCGGCCCCCGCCCGCCCCACCCGCACGGCCCGCGCCGACCGCATCAGCCATAGGCCCGGCACGCCCCCGGCGCAAGCGCCGCTGGGTCCGGGCGGTGGCCTCGGCCCTGCTGGTGGTGCTGCTGCTGGCCGGCGTCGGCCTGGGTGCCGGGGTGGCCTGGTTCGACACCAAGCTGCACCGCGAGCCGGTGCTCGCCGACTACCCGGGCCGGCCCGAGCCGGGCCGCGGCAGCAACTGGCTGATCGTCGGCTCGGACAGCCGCCAGGGTCTGAGCGCCGAGCAGCAACAGCAGCTGGCCACCGGCGGTGACATCGGCGACGGCCGCACCGACACCATCCTGCTGGTCCACCTTCCCGGGGTGGGGTCCGGCGTGGCGCCGACGATGGTGTCGATACCGCGCGACTCCTACGTGCCGATCCCCGAGCACGGCAAGGACAAGATCAACGCCGCGTTCGCCATGGGCGGGGCGACTCTGCTGGTCCGCACGGTGGAGCAGGCCACCGGGCTGCGCATCGCGCACTACGCCGAGATCGGGTTCGGCGGGTTCGCCGCCCTGGTGGATGCGCTGGGCGGGGTGAGGGTGTGCCCGCAGGCGCCGATGCACGACCCGCTGGCCGGCCTCGACCTGCCGGCCGGCTGCCAGACGCTGGACGGCCGCAACGCGCTGGGCTACGTGCGCAGCCGCGACACCCCGCGCGCCGATCTGGACCGGATGGTCAATCAACGGCAGTTCGTCGCGGCGCTGCTGCACCGTGCGGCCAGCCCCGCGGTCTGGCTCAACCCGTGGCGCTGGTACGCGGCGCCGCGCGCGGTCGCCGACGCGCTGACCGTGGACCGCGCCGACCACGCCTGGGACCTGGCCCGGCTCGGCTGGGCGCTGCACGGCTCCCCCGCCACGGTGACGGTCCCGATCGGCGAGTTCACCAGCGGCGACGCCGGCTCGGTGGTGGTGTGGGACCACGCGCGGGCGGCCCGGCTGTTCGACGCGTTGTCCTCCGACGGGCAGCTGCCGGCCGGCAGCACGGACGAACAGCAGCCGTCGAGCTAGCCGCTGCCGTCGCGGTGGCCCTGCAGCCACGCCTTGGTGCGGCCCGGGTGGTGTGTGGCCAGCCAGGCCACGCCGACGTCGCGGCAGAAGTCGATGTCCTGGTAGTCGTCGACGTTCCAGCAGTAGACCGCCCGGCCCTGCGCGATGGCGCGGTCCGCGAGCTGCGGATACTCCCTCAGCGTCGGCAGCGACGGCCCCACCGCGGTCGCCCCGACCGCCGTCGGCGCCCCGCTGATCAGATAGCGGGCGGTCTTGCCGAGCAGCACGGTGGGCAGCAGCGGCGCGGCCCGCCGGATCCGCCACACCGCCGACGCCGAAAACGACATCACCACCGCGCGGGACCGGTCGGCGGAGGCGGGCGCGGCGATGCCGAACCGGTGCAGCAGCGCCAGCAGCTTGGTCTCCACCAGCGAGCCGTACCGGACCGGGTGCTTGGTCTCGATGAACAGCTTCACCGGCCGGCGCCAATCCAGCACCAGCGACACCAGCGCGTCCAGCGTCAGCAAACTGGTGTCGCCGTGCGCGCCGTCCTCGCGCCAACTGTCGTGCCAGGCCCCGTACTCGAGCTCACGCAGCTGCGCCAGCGTCATCGTGCTGACCAACCCGGCCCCCGTCGAGGTCCGGTCCAGCCGGCGGTCGTGCACGCACACCAGGTGGCCGTCGCGGGTCAGCCGCACGTCGCATTCCACGCCGTCGGCGCCCTCCTTGAGGGCGAGGTCGTAGGCGGCCAGGGTGTGTTCGGGCCGGGCGGCCGACGCGCCGCGGTGGGCAACGACAAAGGGATGCCCGGCGAGCACCTCGTCGGCCCACGTCATACCCCTATGCTGCCGGTTCCTGGCCCTTGAACTCAACCGGGGCGCCCGGCGCCGGCGGGGGCGGACCGTCGTCGGGAACCATCACCCAGCGGTGCGCGGGCCGCGCCACGGGTTTGCGCTGGAATCCCTCGAAAATGCGGGTGGCCGCGGCCAGGGTGGCGGCGGCGAACAGATACCCGAACACCATCAGGATGGTGTTGTTGGCGATGCCCTGGGCGTCGGTGACGAAGCTGGTCGCGATGGCCGAGACGGACACCGCGTAGCTGCACACCCAGGTGATCCACCACTGCAGAATGGGCCCCTTGAGCCGGTGGTAGTGCTCCTCCAGCAGGGCCAGCTCGATCACGAACACCGGCGCCCACAGCAGGTTGGCCAGCGGCACCACGCAGCCGGCCCACAACGCCCGCGCCGAGCGCGGGTCGGGCAGGCCGTGGTGGGCGAACACCGCGGCGCGCCGCGCGATCATCCAGCGGATCAGCGCCACGCCGGAGGCGATCACCGCCCCCACCGCGCCCACACTGGCCAGCACGCCGAGCCAGTCGGCGCCGATCGCCACCCACGAGTACAGCAAAGTGTCGCGGTTGATCACCAGCAGCAGGTAGCGCACGACGTAGACCAGGGCGGCGATGCCGAGCACCAGCACGCCGACGAAGGACGTGGTGCGGACCAGCTGCGCCGGCGGTCCCGGGTGCGCGGACGCGGCGGCGACGGCGGGCGGCGGCTCGACGCGGTCGGCCAGCCCCCAGCGCGGAATCACCGCGTAGCGGGGGGTGGGCCCGAGGGGACGACGGCCGCGCCGCGGCGGCGGCGCCGCGCCGGGACGCACCGCTATCCACCGGTAGCCGGGCGGCAGCCGCGGCGGCGTGCGCTGCCACCCCGCAGCCCGCGCGGGACCGGCCGGCGGGGCGTCGGGCAGGGGCGCCATCAGAGCACCCCGACAGCGCGGGCACCACTCGCGCTGCCGGTCGCGCACATTCCAGCGGGTGCCGCATTGAGAGCACACCTGGATCACCGGACCAGACTAGCGCCGCCGACGATCGCCGCCCGGCCGGGCAACGCCGCCGACCGCCGCACACTATCCACAGTTTCCACAGGTTTATCCACACCCCCCCAGGGGGTATGGATAGGCATCGCTACTGCCTCTGGCGGCTAACCGCGGTGTCACTGTGGATAACACCCGGTTTCTTATGCACGCCGTCGCGTTGCCGCAAGCCTGCCACCGAGCGAAATGGATTGGCCGGCTAACCACCGCCGACGCCACCTCCGGTCCGGCGCCGCACCTTCGGCCCGGGCCCGCCCGCGCACCTGCCGTTATCGGGCAACTCGCAGGTCAGGGGCTTATTTCGCAA
The DNA here is from genome assembly GCF_000523975.1 of Mycobacterium sp. MAC_080597_8934. Lineage (NCBI taxonomy): Bacteria > Bacillati > Actinomycetota > Actinomycetes > Mycobacteriales > Mycobacteriaceae > Mycobacterium > Mycobacterium sp. MAC_080597_8934. The sequence continues at coordinate 114,988 of NZ_JAOS01000050.1, forward strand.
CCTCGTGACAAAGCGCTATGATCGCGTTCTCGAAAGGTGTTTGTGACTCACCTCACTTGGCGAGGTGACCGGGGGTGAAAGGCGTTTGATGGCCACGCATTCGTTCGGTCCGGGATCACCGGCCCCGTCGAAGTCGTATGGCGGCTCGCCCGCGTGGAACCACAGCTACAGCGTCGCGGCACTGCGCGCCGGATTGATCGCACTGGCGCTGCTGGCGGTATTGGCCCTCATCGTCTTGTCTTGAAGTCCTGTCTTGAAACACCGCTGAGCGGGTATCCGCCTTCCGGCTCAGCGGGGTCGTTCTTGCGGTGCGCGCGGTCATGGAGCAGGGTTGATAACGCCCGGCCGCCGCGAGGTGGCCCGCGCGACTGAGCGTCAAGACGACAATCGAAGAAAGGAATGCCGTGGCTGAATACACCCTGCCCGACCTGGACTGGGACTATGCAGCGTTGGAACCGCACATCTCGGGGCAGATCAACGAGATCCACCACACCAAGCACCACGCCACCTACGTCAGAGGCGTGAACGACGCTCTTGCCAAGCTCGAAGAGGCCCGCGCCAACGAGGACCACGCTGCGATCTTCCTGAACGAAAAGAACCTCGCCTTCCACCTGGGCGGCCACGTCAACCACTCGATCTGGTGGAAGAACCTGTCGCCGGACGGCGGTGACAAGCCCACCGGCGAGCTGGCCGCCGCGATCGACGACGCGTTCGGCTCCTTCGACAAGTTCCGTGCGCAATTCAGCGCCGCCGCCAACGGACTGCAGGGCTCCGGCTGGGCGGTGCTGGGTTATGACACCCTGGGCAGCCGGTTGCTGACCTTCCAGCTCTACGACCAGCAGGCCAACGTCCCGCTGGGCATCATCCCGCTGCTGCAGGTCGACATGTGGGAGCACGCGTTCTACCTGCAGTACAAGAACGTCAAGGCGGATTACGTCAAGGCGTTCTGGAACGTGGTCAACTGGGCGGACGTGCAGAAGCGGTACGCCGCCGCCACTTCCAAGGCCCAAGGCCTGATCTTCGGCTGACTTTCCTCTCGATCGGCGGGGGCGTCGCGCGCTGCGCGGCGCCCTCGTCGTTTCGCGGCCGTGTCGTGTTGCCAGCCGCCGAAACCGCAGGCATGCTTGATTATTCGAGCTGCCAGTGTGGTCATTTCCATAGCGGAGGCGTCGCGCGGAGGTCGAAATGGAAACAGGGTCGGATCGGCCTATCGGGGTGTCCCCCTTCCATTCTCGTGGTGCCCTGAAAGGGTTCGTGATCTCCGGACGCTGGCCGGATTCCACCAAGGAGTGGGCGCAGCTGCTCATGGTCGCGGTCCGGGTCGCGTCGTTGCCCGGATTGCTCTCCACCACAACGGTGTTCGGCGCCCGCGAGGAACTGCCCGACGAACCCGAGCCCGGCACGGTCGGCCTGGTGCTGGCCGAGGGCACCGTTTTCGGTGAATCAGCAATCCCGCCAGGCCATTTCGCCGACCACCAACCCCCCGCCCTGCTGATGCTGCATCCGCCGTCGGAGACCATGCCGTCGCTGCCCGAATGCACGGGCGCGGCGTCGGGATGCGTGTTGCTGCCCGGCCTGCCCTACCTCGGGCTCGAACACCGGGCCGCCTGGGTGGAAGCCGAGGCCGACGGCACCATCACCTCGATGGTGAGCCGGGTGGGCGTCGACCCGATCAGCCACCCGGACACCGCGATCCTGGCGATGCTGCTCGCCGCCTAACGACTGCGCCGTTCCCCCTTTTCGATGCCTGCCGGCCCGTGCGGCGCCGCGCGACGGGGCTGACCGGCCCCGTGGTTACGTTCGGCAGCAAAGGGTCCGCGGGTTCGTCCCCGCTCCGCGGCTCGTTGCGGCGCAATTGCCCAGCACCGGCGCGGTAATCAGCACGACCGTCAACGGGCCACATGCCCGCCACTTCGGGACGGGTGTCCAATTCTGCGGATAACCTGTGAGTTTCACCGATTTAGTGGACACCCCAGCGAATCAGTTAGACGCTCGTTGAGTGGGGAGTTGGTGGGCGTCAGCTATGCGGCTCGGGAATCGCCATGGGTTTGCACCTGGTTACCGTTACCAAGCCTCGCTACCATGATCAGCAAATACACCTAGGTAACAGTTAACTTCTACAGCCCCGTGGAGGTCATATCCATGAGCACGACATTCGCTGCTCGCCTGAACCGCCTGTTCGACACGGTGTATCCGCCCGGACGGGGTCCGCACACCTCCGCGGAAGTGATCGCGGCGCTCAAGGCGGAGGGCATCACGATGTCGGCTCCCTACCTGTCCCAGCTGCGTTCGGGCAACCGCACCAACCCGTCGTCGGCCACCATGGCCGCGCTGGCCAACTTCTTCCGCATCAAGCCGGCCTACTTCACCGACGACGAGTACTACGAAAAGCTCGACGCGGAACTGTCCTGGCTGGCCATGTCGCGCGATGACAACGTGCGCCGCATCGCGATGCGCACCGCCGAGCTCTCGCCCGAGGCCCAGCGCGAGGTCATGGATCGGGTCAACGAGCTGCGTCGCGCGGAGCACCTGGACGCCTGACGCCCACCCCGGCCCGGCAGCGCCCGTCCCGGCCTGCCCTGGCGGGCTGCCGCCCGCCCATTCCCATTAGGGTTGGCTCACGGATCGCGCAACGCGAGAGCGTCAGAGAACGATTGCCAGCGAAATTACCGGGGAGCGGTGAGGGAATGGGCCTGTTCCGCAAGCGAAAGAGCCGCGCGACGCGTCGCGCCGAAGCCCGCGCGATCAAGGCCCGCGCCAAGCTGGAGGCCAAGCTGGCCGCCAAGAACGAGGCCCGCCGCGCCAAATCCGCGCTGCGCGCCCAGGACAAGGCGCTCAAGGCGCAGATCAAGGCGCAGCGCGACAGCGACCGCAACGCGCTCAAAGTCGCCGAGGCCGAACTCAAGGCCGCGCGGGAGGGCAAGATCTTGTCGCCCACCCGAATCCGGCGGATCCTCACGGTGTCCCGGCTGCTCGCCCCGATCCTCACCCCGCTCGTCTACCGCGCCGCCGTCTCGGCGCGCGCGCTGATCGACCAGCGCCGCGCCGATCGGCTGGGCATCCCGTTGGCCCAGATCGGCCAGTTCTCCGGCCACGGCGCCCAGCTGTCGGCCCGCATCGCCGGGGCGGAGAAGTCGTTGCGGATGGTGCAGGAACGCAAACCCAAGGACGGCGAGACCAAGCAGTTCGTCGCCGCCATCTCCGAGCGGCTCACCGACCTGGCGGCCGCGGTGACCGCCGCGGAGAACATGCCCGCCGCCCGGCGCCGGGCGGCACACGCCGCCATCTCCTCGCAGCTCGACGGCATCGAGGCGGACCTGATGGCCCGCCTCGGGTTGAGCTGACCCGCATGCCGCCGCGCAAGCGCCGGGCCCCGCGCCTGCTGGTCGCCGTCGCCGCCCTGTGCCTCGGATCGGTGGCCTGGTCCCCGATGGCGTCGGCGCACGTGCACGCCGGCAGCGACAACCCGGTGCGCGGCGCCATGGCCGTCGTCACCTTCCAGGTGCCCAATGAATCGAACACCGGGGCCGCCACCACCGCGCTGACCGTCGCGCTGCCCAACGTGGCCGCGGCGCACACCGAGACCATGCCGGGCTGGACGGCCCGGCTGGACCGGGACGCGGCATCCGGCACCGTCCGCTCGGTCACCTGGACCGCCGCCGCGGGCGGCGGCATCGGGCCCGACCAGTTCGCCCTGTTCCGGCTGTCGGTGAAGCTGCCCGACGCCGACACCGTCAGCTTTCCGGCCACCCAGACCTACGCCGACGGCACCGTGGTCAAGTGGGATCAGCCGCCGCTGCCCGACGGCGGCGAGCCCGAGCACCCGGCCCCGACGCTCGCCCTGGCCGCCGGGCCGGCGGCCGGCCACCAGCACCCCGGCGGGCCCGCCGCGGCCGACAACGCCGCGCGGTGGCTGGCGGCGCCGCGCTGGTGCTGGCCGCGCTGGGCATCGCGATCGCCCTGGTCCGCCGACGGGCATGAGGCGCTGGGCGGTTGGCGCGTGCGTCGGCGCCCTGGTCCTGATCGCCGGGCTGACCGCGCCCGCGGCGTGGGCGCACGCCGCCCGGGTGGCCACCGACCCCGCCGCCGACGCGGCGCTGACGACCGGGCCGCACCGGGTCAGCGCGACCTTCAACGAACAGCTGCAAACCACCTTCGCCGCGATGACGGTGGTCGGGCCGGACGGCAACGTGTGGTCCACCGGAGAGCCCACCGTGCAGGGCGCGGTGGTCAGCGTGGCGGTGCGCCCGCTGGGGCCGGCCGGGACGTACACGGCCAACTACCGGGTGACCTCCGCGGACGGCCACGTGGTGTCGGGATCCTGGTCGTTCCGGCTGACCGTGCCCGGCACCGGCACGCCGGGGCCCGCCGCGGCCGGGCACGCCGGCGGGGGTGGCGGCGCGGTGCCGGTCTGGCCGTTCGTGGCGGCCGCGGCGGCGCTGATCGCCGGGGCGCCTGGTGGGCGGCCCGGCGCGGGCGGTGACCGGCGGCCCGGCCGGCGGGAGGCGTCCTGGCATGATGGGTCGAAGACCCCGGTGAGCCAGGGAACGACGACAGAGGAAGGTCGAGGAGCGGCCGCATGGCAGACCCGCAGGACCCCACCAACAGCGCAGCCGACGGCGCCGGCGACCCGCCGGAGGAGCAACCGCCCGCCAAGGCGGCCAAGAAGACCGCGAAAGCGCCGGCCAAGAAGGCACCTGCGAAGAAGGCGCCCGCCAAGAAAGCACCCGCCAAGAAGGCCCCCGCGAAGAAGGCGCCGGCCAAGAACACCCCCACCGGCGGCGGGCAGCGGGCCGACACCAACGGGGACCTGACCGCCGCCGCCAAAGATGCTGCCGCACAAGCGAAGTCGACCGTCGAAGCCGCGGACAACCCGGTGGCTCCCGCGGTCGTGGGGCCGGCGGCGGGTCAGTCGCCGGTGCCGCTGATCGTCGCCGTCGCCGTCAGCCTGCTGGCCATCCTGCTCATCCGCCAGCTGCGCCGCCGCTGAGCGCCGACGTGACCGTTTCCTTTCGGCCCACCGCCGACCTGGTCGACGACATCGGGCCCGACGTGCGCAGCTGCGACCTGCAATTCCGTCAGCTCGGCGGGCGCACCGAATTCGCCGGGCCGATCAGCACGGTGCGCTGCTTCCAGGACAACGCGCTGCTCAAATCGGTGCTCTCCGAGCCGGGTGGCGGCGGAGTCCTGGTGGTCGACGGCGGCGGCTCGCTGCACACGGCGCTGGTCGGCGACGTCATCGCCGAGCTGGCCCGCGCCAACGGCTGGGCCGGGCTGATCGTCAACGGTGCGGTGCGCGACAGCGCCGCCCTGCGCGGCATGGACATCGGCGTCAAGGCGCTGGGCACCAATCCGCGCAAGAGCACCAAGACCGGCGCCGGCGAGCGCGACGTCGACATCACCCTCGGCGGTGTGACGTTCACGCCCGGCGACATCGCCTACAGCGACGACGACGGGATCGTCGTCGTCGCTGCGGGAGACTAAACCGCTACCGGCGCACGCTTTTTCGCGAACTTCAGGCCCTCGTCGTCGACCCTACCGCGCCGGATGGTCCGCATGTCGAAGAAGTAGTTCTGCTTGAGCCGCCACGGGGCCCGCGACCCAGACTTGGGCAGCAGGTGCATCGACCGGCGGAAGTAGCCCGGAGTGAAGTCCATGAACGGCAGCTCGTCGACGTCCTCGCCCGGGTGTTGCGGCTCCACGAAGTCAAACCCCTTGGCGTCCATGTAGTTCAGCAGCCGGCAGACGAATTCGGAGACCAGGTCGGCCTTCAGCGTCCACGATGCGTTGGTGTAGCCGAACGTGATTGCGAAGTTCGGCATCCCGGAGAACATCAGCCCCTTGTAGGTCATCAGCGACGTCAGGTCGACCGGCTCGCCGTTGCGGGTCGGCGTCACCCCACCGAGCAGCTGCATGTTCAATCCCGTTGCGGTGACGATGATGTCGGCCGGCAGTTCCTCGCCGGAGTTCAGCCTGATGCCGGTCTTGGTGAACCGGTCGATGGTGTCGGTGACGACGTCGGCCTTGCCGTGCCGGATGGTGCGGAAGAAGTCGCCGTCGGGGGCCAGGCACAGCCGCTCGTCCCACACGTTGTAGCGCGGCCCGAAGTGCTTTTCCACGTCGTAGCCCTCGGGCAGGCGGCGCTTGGCCATCGTCATCAGCGTCTTGCGCATGTAGGCCGGGGCCTTGCGGGACAGCTGGTACTGAAAGGTGCTGAACGCGATGGCTTTCCAGCGGTTGGCCATGTGCGCCAGCCGGTCGGGCAGCAGCCGGTTGGCCCGCTCGGCGAACGGGTCGACCCCGGGCAGCGAGCCGATGTAGGTCGGCGAGCGCTGCAGCATCGTCACATGCCCGGCGCCGGAGTTCACCAGGGCCGGGATCAAGGTGATCGCGGTGGCGCCGGAGCCGATGACCACGATGCGCTTGCCCGCATAGTCGAGGTCCTCGGGCCAGTGCTGCGGGTGGACGATGGTGCCGCCGAAATCCTCGGCCCCGGGGAAGGTGGGCGAGTAGCCCTCGTCGTAGTTGTAGTAGCCGGTGCAGGCGAACAGGAACGAGCAGGTGATCTCGCTGTGCTGGCCGTCGTGTTCCACGGTCACCGTCCAGCGGTTGTCGGCATCGGACCAGTCGGCGGCCACCACCCGGTGCCGGTAGCGGATGTGCGGCTCGATCCGGTTCTCGACCGCGGCCTCCTTGATGTAGGCCTTGATCGACGCGCCGTCGGCGATCGACTTCGCCGACCGCCACGGCTTGAACCGGAAGCCGAGCGTGAACATGTCGGAGTCGGACCGGATGCCCGGGTACTTGAACAGGTCCCAGGTGCCGCCCAGGTCGGCGCGGCGTTCCAGGATGGCGTAGCTCTTGGTGGGGCAGCGGTTCTGCAGGTGCCAGGCGGCACTCACGCCGGAGATTCCGGCGCCCACGATGAGGACGTCAAGGTGTTCAGTCATGAAAACCACGCTATCAACACCGTGTCGAATCGGTCAACACCCTGTCGAAATTATCGACGGCGTGTAAAGTAGCGGCCGTGACTACCGCCGGCCAGACGCGCGCCCTGCGGGGCCGTCGCGCCATCCGCCCCAGCGGCGACGAGCGCGAGCAGGCCATCCTCGCCACCGCCGAGCGACTGCTGGAGACCCGGCCGTTCGCCGGCATCTCGGTCGACGACCTGGCCAAGGGCGCCGGGCTGTCCCGGCCCACGTTCTACTTCTATTTCAAGTCCAAAGAGGCGGTGGTGCTCTCGCTGCTCGAGCCGGTGATCGCACGGGCCGACGCCGAGTTCGACGGTGCCGTGCAGCGGCTGCCGACGGACCCGCGGCGGGTGTGGCGCAACGGCATCAAGGCGTTCTTCACCGCGTTCAGCTCGCATCGCGCGCTGGCCCGCGCGGCCACCGAGGCGCTGGCCACCAGCTCCGAGCTGCGCTCGGTGTGGTCGGGATTCATGCAGAAGTGGATCGACCAGACCGCGGCCATGATCACCGCCGAACGCGAGCGCGGCGCGGCGCCGGACACCATTCCCGCCGCCGACCTGGCCACGTCGTTGAACCAGATGAACGAGCGCACCATGATGGCCGCCCTGTCCGCCGAGACCCCGGCCGTCGCCGAGGACCGGGTGGTCGACACCCTCACCCACATCTGGGTCAGCAGCATCTACGGCGAATCCGGCTAGCGCCGCCTGTCGGCACCGCATGCGAACATATGTTCGTGCGGTGTGATGCGTCCATCCTGCACGCCGACCTGGACTCCTTCTACGCGTCGGTCGAGCAGCGCGACGACCCGACGCTGCGCGGCCGGCCGGTGATCGTCGGCGGCGGCGTGGTGCTGGCGGCCAGCTACGAGGCCAAGGCTTACGGCGTGCGGACCGCGATGGGCGGGGCGCAGGCCCGCCGGCTCTGCCCGCACGCCGTGGTGGTGCCGCCGCGGATGCACGCCTACAGCCGGGCCAGCGACGCCGTTTTCCGGGTGTTCCGCGAGTGCACCCCGCTGGTGGAGCCGCTGTCGGTCGACGAGGCGTTCCTCGATGTGGGCGGGCTGCGCCGGGTGTCCGGCACGCCGGTGGACATCGCGCAGCGGCTGCGCGCCGACGTGCGCGACCGGGTCGGGCTGCCGATCACCGTCGGGATCGCCCGGACCAAGTTCCTGGCCAAGGTGGCCAGCCAGCAGGCCAAGCCGGACGGGCTGTTGCTGGTGCCGCCCGATCAGGAGCTGGCCTTCCTGCGCCCGCTGCCGGTGCGCCGGCTGTGGGGCGTAGGGGCGGTGACGGCCGAGAAGCTGCGCGCGCACGGCATCGCCACCGTGGCCGACGTGGCCGAGCTCAGCGAGTCGACGCTGGGCTCGATGGTGGGCGCCGCGATGGGCCGGCAGCTCTACGCGCTGTCCCGCAACATCGACCGCAGGCGGGTGAGCACCGGTGTGCGGCGCCGGTCGGTCGGCGCCCAGCGGGCGCTGGGCCGGGCCGGAAACACCATGTCGGACAGCGAGATCGACGCCGTGGTGGTCAACCTGATCGACCGCATCACCGGCCGCATGCGCGCCGCCGGGCGCACCGGTCGCACCGTGGTGCTGCGGCTGCGCTTCGACGACTTCACCCGGGTGACCCGCTCGCACACCCTGCCGTGGGCCACGTCGTCCACCGCGCCGATCCTGGCCGCCGCCCGGCGGCTGGTGGCGGGCGCGGCGCCGATGATCGCGCGGCGCGGGCTGACGCTGGTCGGCTTCGCCGTGTCGGGCATCGACCGCGACGGCGCCCAGCAGTTGATGCTGCCGTTCCAGGGTCGGCCGCCAGATGCCATCGACGCCGCGATCGACCGGGTGCGGCGCCGCTACGGCAAGGCGGCGCTGACGCCGGCGGTGTTGCTGGGCCGCGACCCGGGACTCGAGATGCCGCACCTGCCGGACTGATCGGACCTAGCCGGCCGTCCACTCCAGCAGCCGTTCGGCCGGCCAGGTGTTGACGATCCGGTCGACGGGCACCCCGGCGTCCAGGGCGCGCTGGGCGCCGTAGCCGAGGAATTCCAGCTGGCCCGGCGCGTGCGCATCGGTGTCGATGCTGAACACGCAGCCCATCTCCAGCGCCAGGTTCAGCAGCCGGGTCGGCGGGTCGCGGCGTTCCGGCCGGGAGTTGATCTCCACCGCGGTGCCGTGCTCGCGGCAGGCGGTGAACACCGCCTCGGCGTCGAACTTGGACTCCGGCCGGATGCCGCGGTTGCCGGACACCAACCGGCCGGTGCAGTGGCCGAGCACGTCGGCGTGCGGATTTTGCACGGCGCGCAGCATCCGGCGGGTCATCGCGGCGGAATCCATCGACAGCTTGGAGTGCACGCTGGCCACCACGACGTCGAGCCGCTCCAGCAGTTCGGGTTCCTGGTCCAGCCCGCCGTCCTCGAGGATGTCCACCTCGATCCCGGTCAGGATGCGCATCGGCGCGACGGTGTCCTGCAGCCGGTCGATCACGTCGAGCTGCTTGCGCAGCCGCTCCGGCGACAGGCCGTTGGCGATGGTCAGCCGCGGCGAATGGTCGGTCAGCGCGCAGTATTCGTGCCCGAGCGCCGCCGCGGCGGCCATCATCTCCTCGATCGGCGCCGAACCGTCCGACCAGTTCGAGTGCACATGCAGATCGCCGCGCAGCGCCGAACGGATATCGCCGCCACCGAGATCCTCTGCGGCAGAACGCAATTCGACCAGCATGTCGGGTTCGCGACCGGACCAGGCCTGCGCGATCACCTTGGCGGTCTTGGGTCCGATGCCGGGCAGCGACTGCCAGCTGTTGGCCTGCCCGTGGCGCTCCCGCGTCGCCTCGTCGAGGCCCTCGATGACATCGGCCGCGTTGCGGTAGGCCATCACCCGCCTGGGGTCGTGGCGGCTGCGGTCCTTGTAGTACGCGATCTGCCGCAGCGCAACTACCGGGTCCATGACTCCAGTGTGCCCGCGCGGTGACCGCCAGCGCGGAGAAGCCGGGCGCCGCAGATCACCGCCGAACCCCCGCGCGCATCACCACAGCTGTCCGGCGACGAACCCGGCGAACAGCACGCCGAACCCGCCGATCTCCCCGACGATCAGCGCGGCCATCGACCACCGCAGTCCGGCGGTGGGGCGCTCGAACTGGTTGACAGTGTCGCGCCGCGCGCCGTGGCCGATGTAGGCCAGGATGGCCGCCAGGAAGAAGAAGACCAGCACCCCGGCCGCGGCCAGGTTCACCGACACCGGCCAGGCGCTCAGTTGCACGAACACCGCGATCAGCAGCGTGGCGAACGAGTACAGCAGCGCCGCCCGGTGCGCGATATCGACGTAGGGATGCGCAAGGTGGTTCTCCGAGGTCATCATCTCGCGGTACTTCCACACGCCCAGGATCAGCGCGAGCAAAAAGATCAGCCCCGCGGCCAGCAGGGTGATCTTGGTGTCGAGTCCCAGGGAGCCACAACCGAACGTCATCAGAACGTCGAGTTTAGTTGTCCTTCATAAAGACCGACTAACGTCGGCGTCATGCGATTCGCCTTCAAGACCTCCCCGCAGAACACCACCTGGGCCCAGATGCTGGCCGTCTGGCAAGCGGCCGACGACATCGACGTCTACGAATCCGGCTGGACGTTCGACCACTTCTACCCGATCTTCTCCGACAGCAGCGGCCCCTGCCTGGAGGGCTGGACGACGCTGACCGCGCTGGCGCAGGCCACCAAGCGGCTGCGGCTGGGCACCCTGGTCACCGGGATCCACTACCGCCACCCCGCGGTGCTGGCCAACATGGCCGCCGCGGTCGACATCATCTCCGGCGGCCGGCTCGAGCTGGGTATCGGCGCCGGCTGGAACGAGGAGGAGTCCGGCGCCTACGGCATCGAACTGGGCAGCATCCGGGAACGCTTCGACCGCTTCGAGGAGGCGTGCGCGGTGCTGACCAGCCTGCTCAGCCAGGAGGCCACCGACTTCGACGGCAAGTTCTACCAGCTCAAGGGGGCCCGCAACGAGCCGAAGGGACCGCAGCGGCCGCACCCGCCGATCTGCATCGGCGGCAGCGGGGAGAAGCGCACCCTGCGGATCACCGCCCGCTACGCCCAGCACTGGAACTTCGTCGGCGGCCCGCCGGACGTCTTCGCCCACAAGCGCGACGTGCTGGCCTCGCACTGCGCGGACATCGGGCGCGATCCCAAGGAGATCCTGCTCTCGGCGCACCTGCGGCTGGAGCCGGACCTGGACTACGGCAAGGTCATCGACGACGCGGCCGCGCTGGCCGCCGAGGGATTGGATCTCGGCATCGTCTACCTGCCGCCGCCGCACGACCCCGCGGTGCTGGAGCCGCTCGCCGAGGCGATCCGCGACTCGGGTTTATTGCGTTCCTGAGGCACCCGCCCGCCGGGCCCGCCGCGAGCAAACACACCGGGGGTCGGGCGCCACGTCGGCCCGGCGATCACACACCGAACAGCAGAAGGTCCTGCGCGGTGACCAGACGCTCGTGCTTGGCGGGGAACTCGCGGCTCTTCACCGGATGACGCAGCCATGACCAGGCGATTCGCCCCATCCGCGACCGAGGTACTGGATTGATATGCACAACGAACACTCCTGCGGTCGGTCCTTCAACCGGGAAACCGGTGTGACCCCCCTGTGAGCGGGCTCACAACGGGTTATTAGACACCAACGCCCTGGCAAACTGTGGAAGACGCGCCGAGCGAAACCGGTCGTGTTTCTGGTGTGACTGGTGTTACTACTGCAGCGGTACCGCGGTGGGTTTGACCGGCGCCGGCAGCGCGGTGGCGCCCATCAGGAACCGATCCGCCGCCGCCGCGGCCGCCCGGCCCTCAGCTATCGCCCAGACGATCAACGACTGGCCGCGACCCATGTCCCCGGCCACGAACACGCCCGGAATCGAGGTGTCGAAATCGGCGCCGCGCGCGACGTTGCCACGCTCGGTGAACTTCACCCCGAGGTCGGTGAGCAGGCCCTCCTTCTCGGGGCCGACGAATCCCATCGCCAGCAGCACCAGGTCGGCCTCGAGTTCGAACTCCGAGCCCTCGACCTTGACGAACATGCCGTCCTCCATGGTCACCTCGTGCGCCTTGAGCGCCGTGACGCGACCGTTCTCGCCGACGAACTCCTCGGTGTTGACCGAGAACACCCGCTCGCCGCCCTCCTCGTGCGCCGAGGACACCCGGTACATCAGCGGGTAGGTCGGCCACGGGGTGGACGGGGCACGGGTGTCCGGCGGACGCGGCATGATCTCGAACTGGTGCACCTCGGTGGCGCCCTGCCGGTGCACGGTGCCCAGGCAGTCGGCGCCGGTGTCGCCGCCGCCGATGATGATGACCTTCTTGCCCTTGGCGGTGATCGGCGGCTGCCCGTCGGCGTCCATGTCGGCCTCGTCCAGGTCGCCCGAGGCTTGCCGGTTGCCCCACGGCAAGAACTCCATCGCCTGGTGGATGCCGTCCAGCTCCCGGCCGGGAATGGGCAGATCCCGCCAGGCGGTGGCGCCGCCGGCCAGCACGACGGCGTCGAAATCGGCGCGCAGCTGGTCCGCGGTGATGTCGACACCGACGTTGACGCCGGCGCGGAATTCGGTTCCCTCGGCGCGCATCTGGTCCAGCCGGCGGTCCAGGACCCGCTTTTCCATCTTGAATTCCGGGATGCCGTAGCGCAGCAGCCCGCCGATCTTGTCGGACCGCTCGAAGACGGTGACGCTGTGCCCGGCCCGGGTCAGCTGCTGGGCGGCGGCCAGACCCGCCGGGCCGGAGCCGACCACGGCGACCTTCTTGCCGGTCAGCTTGTCCGGCGGCAGCGGCTGCACCCAGCCCTCGTCGAAGGCGTTGTCGATGATCTCCAGCTCGATCTGCTTGATCGTCACCGGGTCCTGGTTGATGCCGAGCACGCAGGCCGGCTCGCACGGAGCCGGGCACAGCCGCCCGGTGAAGTCCGGGAAGTTGTTGGTGGCGTGCAGCCGCTCGATGGCGTCGCGCCACCGCCCGGTGCGCACCAGGTCATTCCACTCCGGGATCAGGTTGCCCAGCGGACAACCGTTGTGGCAGAACGGAATACCGCAGTCCATGCATCGAGTGGCCTGCTCGCGCAGGGTCCCGTGGTCGAATTCCTCGTAGACCTCTCGCCAGTCGCGCAACCGCAGCGGGACAGGCCGGCGCTTCGGCAGTTCCCGATGCGTGTATTTCAGGAAGCCGCTCGGATCAGCCATGCGCGGCCGCCATGATCGCCTTGTCGACATCGCCGCCGTCACGTTCGGCTTCGGCGATGGCCTGCAGCACCCGCTTGTAGTCGCGCGGCATCACCTTGACGAAGTGCCGCTGCTGTTGCGCCCAGTCGCCCAGAATCCGCTGGCCCACAGCGGAATCCGTGGCGTCGACGTGTGCCTGAATCATGCCGTGCAGCCACTCGATGTCATCGTCGTCCAAGCTCTCGAGCTCGACCATCTCCGCGTTGAGATGTTGCGGGAATTCGCCGGGCGGGTCGTAGATGTAGGCCACACCGCCGGACATTCCGGCCGCGAAGTTGCGGCCGGTGCGGCCGAGCACGACGACCTTGCCGCCCGTCATGTATTCGCAGCCGTGGTCGCCGACGCCCTCGACGACGGCGTGCGCCCCGGAGTTGCGGACCGCGAACCGCTCGCCGACGACACCGCGCAGGTACGCCTCCCCGCTGGTGGCGCCGAACAGGATCACGTTGCCGCCGATGATGTTGTCCTCGGCGACGTAGTCGGCCGGCGCGTTGTCCGACGGCCGGACCACGATCCGGCCACCGGACAGGCCCTTGCCCACGTAGTCGTTGGCGTCGCCGTAGACCCGCAGGGTGATGCCGCGCGGCACGAACGCGCCGAAGCTGTTGCCCGCCGACCCGTCGAAGGTGATGTCGATGGTGCCGTCCGGCAACCCTTGGCCGCCATAGGCTTTGGTCACCTCGTGGCCGAGCATGGTGCCCACCGTGCGGTTGACGTTGCTGATCGTGGTGGAGAACCGCACCGGCTTGCCGGAGTCCAGCGCCTCGCGGCTCATCACGATCAACTGCTGGTCGAGCGCCTTGTCCAGGCCGTGGTCCTGGCGTGAGCTGCAGTACAGGTCCTGGTTCATGAACGCCGATTCCGGCTCGTGCAGCACCGGGCCCAGGTCCAGCCGGTGCGCCTTCCAATGCGCCCGCGCCAGCGTGGTGTCCAGCGACTTCACCTGGCCGACGGCCTCGTTGAGGGTGCGGAATCCCAACTGCGCCATGTATTCCCGGACTTCTTCGGCGATGAACATGAAGAAGTTCTCCACGAACTCGGGCTTGCCGGTGAACCGTTCCCGCAGCACCGGGTTCTGGGTGGCCACGCCGACGGGACAGGTGTCCAGGTGGCAGACCCGCATCATGATGCAGCCGGACACCACCAGCGGCGCGGTGGCGAAGCCGAATTCCTCGGCGCCCAGCAGCGCCGCGATCATTACGTCGCGTCCGGTCTTGAGCTGGCCGTCGACCTGGACGACGATCCGGTCGCGTAATCCGTTCAGCAGCAACGTCTGCTGCGTCTCGGCCAGCCCCAGCTCCCAGGGCGCGCCGGCATGCTTCATCGAGGTGAGCGGGGTGGCGCCGGTGCCGCCGTCGTGACCGGAGATCAGCACCACGTCGGCGTGCGCCTTGGACACGCCCGCGGCCACCGTGCCGACGCCGTTCTCCGAGACCAGCTTGACGTGCACCCGGGCGGCCGGGTTGGCGTTCTTCAGGTCGTGGATCAGCTGGGCCAGGTCCTCGATGGAGTAGATGTCGTGGTGCGGCGGCGGCGAGATCAGGCCGACACCGGGGGTGGAGTGCCGCACCTCGGCCACCCACGGGTACACCTTGTGCCCCGGAAGTTGGCCGCCCTCACCGGGTTTCGCACCCTGGGCCATCTTGATCTGAATGTCGGTGCAGTTCGTCAGGTAGTGCGAGGTGACACCGAACCGGCCCGAGGCGACCTGCTTGATGGCGCTGCGCCGCCAGCTGCCGTCGGGGTCGCGGTCGAAGCGCTTGACGTCCTCGCCGCCCTCGCCGCTGTTGGATCGTCCGCCCAGCCGGTTCATGGCGATGGCCAGCGTCTCGTGCGCCTCGGCGGAGATCGAGCCGTAGCTCATCGCCCCGGTCGAGAAGCGCTTGACGATCTCGCTCGCCGGCTCGACCTCTTCCAGCGGAACCGGCGGCCGCACCCCGGCGCGGAACTTGAGCAGGCCGCGCAGCGACGCCATCCGCTCGCTCTGGTCGTCGACCAGCCGGGTGTAGTCCTTGAAGATCTTGTACTGGCCGGTGCGGGTGGCGTGCTGCAGCTTGAACACGGTCTCCGGGTTGAACAGGTGGTACTCGCCCTCGCGGCGCCACTGGTATTCCCCGCCCACCTCGAGCTCGCGGTGCGCGCGTTCGTTGGGGCGGTCCAGGTAGGCCAGCGCGTGCCGGGCGGCGACGTCGGCGGCGATGTCGTCCAGGGTGATGCCGCCGATGGGGCAGCTCAGCCCGGTGAAGTACTCGTCGAGCACGTCCTCGGAAATGCCGACCGCCTGGAACAACTGCGCGCCGGTGTAGGAGGCCAGCGTCGAAATGCCCATCTTGGACATCACTTTCAGCACACCCTTGCCGGCGGCCTTGACGTAGTTGTTCAGCGCGGTGTTGCGGTCGATGCCCTCGATGACGCCGCGGTCGAGCATGTCCTCGATCGACTCGAACACCATGTAGGGGTTGATCGCCGCGGCGCCGAAGCCGACCAGGGCGGCCATGTGGTGCACCTCGCGGGCGTCGCCGCTTTCCACCACCAGGCCGACGTGCGTGCGGGTCCGGTCGCGCACCAGGTGGTGGTGCACCCCGGCCACCGCCAGCAGCGACGGGATGGGCGCCATCTTCTCGTCGGATTCGCGGTCGGACAGGATGATCACCCGCGCGCCGTCGGCGATCGCCGCCGAGGCCTGCGCGCGCACGTCCTCCAGGGCGGCGGCCAGCCCGGCGCCGCCCTCGGCCACCGGGTACAGGCAGCGAATCACCTTGGAACGCATGCCATGTGGGCGCCCGTTGACCTCGTCGTCGGGGTTCAGGTTGACCAGCTTCGCCAGCTCACGGTTACGCAGGATCGGCTGGGACAGCACGATCTGGTGACACGACAGCTCGGTCGGGGTGAGCAGGTCGCGCTCGCCGCCGGTGGTGCCCTGCAGGCTGGTCACCACCTCCTCGCGGATGGCGTCCAGCGGCGGGTTGGTCACCTGCGCGAAGAGTTGCTGGAAGTAGTCGTAGAGCATCCGCGGCCGCTGCGAGAGCACCGCGACCGGGGTGTCGGTGCCCATCGACCCGATCGGCTCGGCGCCGGTACGCACCATCGGCGCCACCAACAGGTTCAGTTCCTCGTAGGTGTAGCCAAAGGTCTGCTGCCGCTTGACCAGTCGGTCGTGCGGCATCCGCTTGTAGTCGCCCTGCGGCAGGTCGTCGAGCGGGACCAGGTTGCGGTCCAGCCACTCCTGGTAGGGGTGCTCGGCGGCCAGCTCCGCCTTGATCTCCTCGTCGGAGACGATCCGGCCCTGGGCGGTGTCCACCAGGAACATCCGGCCGGGCTGCAACCGCATCCGGCGCACCACCGTGGCCGGGTCCAGATCCAACACACCGGCCTCCGACGCCATCACCACCAAGCCGTCCTCGGTGACCCAGATCCGCGAGGGGCGCAAGCCGTTTCGGTCGAGCACCGCGCCGATGACGGTGCCGTCGGTGAAGGTCATCGACGCCGGGCCGTCCCAGGGCTCCATCAACGAGGCGTGGTACTGGTAGAACGCCCGCCGGGCGGGGTCCATCGACTCGTGCCGTTCCCAGGCCTCGGGGATCATCATCAACACCGCGTGGGCCAGGCTGCGCCCACCGAGGTGGAGCAGCTCGAGCACCTCGTCGAAACGCGCGGTGTCCGAGGCGCCCGGGGTGCAGATCGGGAACAGCTTCTCGACGTCGGCCTCGGTGCCGAACACGTCGGTCTTGATCAGCGCCTCGCGCGCCCGCATCCAGTTCTCGTTGCCGGTGACGGTGTTGATCTCACCGTTGTGCGCGATGCGCCGGAACGGGTGCGCCAGCGGCCACGACGGAAAAGTGTTGGTGGAGAAGCGGGAGTGCACGATGCCCAGCGCGCTGGTCAACCGGTCGTCTTGCAGGTCGAGGTAGAACGCCTTGAGCTGCGGGGTGGTCAGCATGCCTTTGTACACGAAGGTCTGACCGGAAAGGCTTGGGAAGTAAACGGTTTCGCGTCCGGGACCGTCTTGGCCCGGGCCCTTGGTGCCGAGCTCGTGCTCGGCGCGCTTGCGCACCAGGTAGGCGCGGCGCTCCAGCGTCATCCCCGAGGCGCCGGCCATGAACACCTGCCGGAAGGTGGGCATGGCGTCGCGCGACAGCGCGCCCAGCGACGAGTCGTCGGTGGGGACGTTGCGCCAGCCCAACACCGTCAGGCCCTCGGCCTCGGCGATCTTTTCCACTGCGGCACAAGCGGTCGCGGCGTCCTTGGACGACTGCGGCAAAAACGCGATACCGGTGGCGTAGCTGCCCTCGGGCGGCAGCTCGAAGTCCACCACCTCGCGCAAGAAGGCGTCGGGAACCTGGATCAGGATGCCGGCGCCGTCACCGCTGCGCGGCTCGGCGCCCTGGGCACCCCGGTGTTCGAGGTTGAGCAACGCGGTGATCGCCTTGTCGACGATGTCGCGGCTGCGTCGGCCGTGCATGTCGACGACCATGGCTACCCCGCACGCGTCGTGCTCGAACGCGGGGTTGTACAACCCGGCGCGCTTGGGCGTCATATGCACCTGACCCTTCACCTGAACGTTCTGCGCGGCCGTTGGCAGCGGCCCCGACGAGGTCACACCGGAGGTTGCGGTAGAACCCCGTCGGCCTTGTCTCGATGGGCTGTGCGCCAGGCGGAGATGATCCTGTTGGGGACGTCCGTGCAGCTTTGAACGGTGGCCTGGAACCGGTCTCGACAAGTCGTAAAACGATATGACAATACCCGCCTGACATGCCAACTTCGACAAGTCTAACCGCCGGTGGGCGGCGCCGAAAAATTTCGCTGCCGCCACCCGACGCCGCGGCGGCCGGGCCGCCGACCGGGGCCGGGAATTCTCGGCGCAACAGCGCCGATCCCGGGTGAGGCGCGGCGGGCGGCTCCCGCCGACGCGAGTTTGCTGGTGAGCGGCGTGTGGGCGCCGGCGGCGGCTTTGGCACGCGGGTATCGGCCCGGCCCGTGTCCCGGCGGGGTTTGCAGGTGCCGACCCGGTAGGGCGCGCGGGCCGGTGAGGCGATACTGGACGGGTATCGGTCACATCCGGCGTCGCACGGTGGACCGTGGCGCTCATCACGTGACGAGCCCGCCGCGGCCGGGCCACCGCCGCGACGATCGACGGCCTGGCATCCGAGGAGCCCATGAACGAGCGCGACGAATTCCTGCGGGACCGTCTGCAGCCCGAGCGGCCGAGCGCCCGGCCGCGGCCGAGGCGCCGCCGCCCCGGTCGCCTCGCGCCCCGCGCCGCCGCGGCCCCGACGCCGCCCAACGCCCCGACCCGGCCGCCGGCACCGCCACGTTTCGCCCGCACCCGCCCGCCGCGGCCGGCTCCCGCGGCGCCCACGCCGCGGCCGCAGCCTTCCGCCGCGCCGCAACTGCCCGACCGCGGTTGGCGACGCGCCCTGCGGCTCGCCACGTTCGGCCTGATCGACCTGGGCCCATCCCCCGCCCAACGCCGCGAGGCGCAATTCGTGCAGGCCATCCAGGCCCGCCTGTACGGCAACTACAAGGTCGGCGTGCTCGGCAAGGGCGGGGTGGGAAAGACGTCGGTGGCCGCCAGCGTCGGCTCGCTGTTCGCCGAGCTGCGCCGGCAGGACCACGTCGTGGCGATCGACGCCGACACCGCGTTCGGGCGGCTGGGCAGCCGCATCGATCCGGCGTCGACGGGCTCGTTCTGGGAGCTCACCGCCGACCAGAACCTGCGGTCGTTCGACGACGTGGTGGCCCGGCTGGGCCGCAACGCCGCGGGCCTGCACGTGCTCGGCGGCGAGCCGGCGTCGGGTCCCCGCCGGGTGCTCGATCCGGCGATCTACCGGGAGGCTACGCGGCGGCTGGACCGGCACTTCACCATCTCGGTGATCGACTGCGGCTCGACCATGGACGCGCCGCTCACCCAGGAGGTGCTGCGCGACCTCGACGCGCTGATCGTGGTGTCCTCCCCGTGGGCCGACGGCGCGTCGGCCGCCGCGAGAACCCTGGAGTGGCTGGCCGATCACGGCCTGACGACGCTGCTGACCAACAGCCTCGTGGTGCTCAACGATTCGGACGGCCACGCCGACAAGCGCACCCGGGCGCTGCTCGCCCGCGAGTTCGTCGACCACGGCCGCCCGGTGATCGAGGTGCCGTTCGATCCCCATCTGCGCCCCGGTGGCGTGATCGACGTGAACGGTGAGATGGCCCCGGCCACCCGGCGCAAGTTCCTCGAGGTGACGGCGACGATCGCCGGCTACTTCGCCCGCCGCCCCGACCGTTCCGCCGACCGGCGCCCGCCGGAACACTAGCCGGCGCTGCGGGCCGCCGGGTCGGCGATCGCCTCGATCTTGACCACCCGCGCGTCGCGGATGCTGAGCACGATGACGGCGAACAGCCGGCGTTGGCTGAACGCCAGCAGCACCGGCGCCCCGGCCGGCCCGCCGACCAGGGTGACGTCCGGCCACAGGTAGCGAAGCAGGTTGGTGGCCACCGCATCCGGGCCGTGGTTGACCTGCGGCGGCGGGGCCGGGTCGGCGAGGACGGTGCCCACACCCCAGACCGTCGGATCCAGCACGGCGGCCAACCCGGCCAGGTCCCCGTTGGCGCATGCGGTGATGAACTTCTCGGTGACCCGCTGATGCTCGGCCGCGCCCACGGTGTTCAGCTTCGGTTGCGCGGCAACGAATTTCGCCCGGGCGCGCCGGGCCAGCTGGCGGCAGGTGCCAACCGGGCGACCCACGGTGTGCGCGATGGCCTCGAAGGGCACCCCGAACACGTCGTGCAGCACGAAGCTGACCCGCTCCCCCGGGCTGAGCCTGCGCAGCACCTCCAGCAGCGCGGTGCGGACCTCGTCGTCGAGGGTGATCCGGTCGGCCGGGTCGAACCGCGGCGGGGCCGGCTGCTCGCCGACATCGCCCGGACGTTCGTGTCGCGCGCGGGCCGAGCGCAGCTGGTCCAGGCAGAGCCGGCTGGCCACCACGGTCAGCCAGCCCCGCATGTCGTCGATGTCGCCCGCGGCGGACAGCCGCAGGAATGCCTCCTGCGCAACGTCTTCCGCGTCGCCGATGTCGCCCAGCATCTGGTAGGCGAGGTTGACCAGGTAGGGGCGGTGACGACGCCAGGCCTCGGCGACCTGGTCGTCGGCTGACGGCGACCGGTTCATGACTCTTCGACGATCTGCTGCCGCAAAAAGTTACCCGTTCTTCCGGTGTAACTTTCCCACCTTTGGCCCCGTCCTTGCAGCAGTGGACGAAACACCTGGAAGGAACACGCACATGACAATCGTCGTCACCGGGGCCACCGGCAACGTGGGGCGCCCGCTGGTCACCGCGCTGCTCGCCGCCGGCGCACCGGTCCGGGCGGTCACCCGCCGATCCGGACCGGCCGGATTCCCGGCACAGGTCGAGCTCTTCGATACCGCCGCCGACGCGCTACCGGGCGCCTCCGCGGTCTTCCTGAATTCCCGGGCGTTGGGCGGGCAGCTCGAGGACGTCGTGGCCCGGTGCGCGCGCGGCGGGGTCACGAAGCTGGTTGCGCTGTCGGCGATCAACGCCGACGACGACTTCTCCCGCCAGCCGTCCCGATCTCGCGGCGACCGCAACAGGGAGGTAGAACAGCTCGCCGTTGGCTCCGGTCTGGCGTGGGTGAGCCTGCGGCCCACCGTGTTCGCGACGAACTTCGCCGGCATGTGGTCGGCGCAGCTGCGCGAAGGCGACGTGGTCGCCGGGCCGTATGCGGCGGCGTCCTCGGCGCCGATCGTCGAGACCGACATCGCCGACGTCGCAGCGGACGCCCTGCTCACCGATGACCTTGTCGGACAACGGATCCCGCTGACCGGGCCGCAGGCGTTGAGCAACGCCCAGTTGGTCGAGGTGATCGGGACCGTGCTGGGCCGGTCGCTGCGGTACCGGGAGATCCCCGCCGCAGCGGTGCGGCAGCGGTTCGTCGGGTTGGGCCTGGGCGCCGGTTTCGCCGACGCCTACCTCGCCATGCTCGCCGAAACCCTGGACAAACCCGCCCTGGTCACCCACGACGTCGAGAAAATCCTTGGGCGCCCGGCACTTCCGTTCGCCCACTGGGTCGCCACGCACCGCGACCTGTTCGACCGCCGCAATGAACGCAAGGAAGGAGTCTGACATGACCGCACTACGTCCCCCGCGTTACCTCAAACCGATGAACAAGGTGATGATGGCCGTGCAGCGGCTGGGCATCCCGACCGGGCCGGCCATGGTGCTCACCGTGCCCGGGCGCAAGTCGGGTCAGCCGCGCAGCACGCCGATGACGCCGTTCGAGTTCCGGGGCGGCCTGTACGTGGTGGCCGGCTATCCCGGCGCCGACTGGGCGGCCAACGCCCGCGCCGCGGGCACCGGCACGCTGCGCCGGGGCCGGCGGTCCCGGCGCGTCCGCATCGTCGAACTGTCCGCCGACGAAGCCCGGCCGGTGCTGCGCGAGTTCCCCGCCAAGGTCCCGGTCGGGGTGGGGTTCGCGAAACGGTCGGGGCTGGTGCGCGACGGCACGGCCGACGAATTCGAGGCGCTGGCAGGGCAACTCGCCGTCTTCCGCTTCGACCCGGCGTGACGGCGGGCGCCGCTCACCAGACGATGGCGGCCATGTCGCGGTTGTCCGAACACACGCTGCGCACCGCCGCCTCGATGTCGGCGGCGGTGATGATCTTGAGGTCGTCCACCGTGACCGGTTGGCCGGCACGCTTCTGCGCGACCACCCGGGTGTCGCGGAAGCCCTCGGCGCGTTCGACGACGTTGCGGGCGAACCGGCCGTTCTGCATCGCGTCGATGCCGTGCCGGCCGCCGGGAGTGGTGTAGTTGCGGATGGTGGTCGCCGCGTCCAGCAGCGTCTCGCGCGCGGCCTCGTCGAGCAGGCTGGCGCGCGGGGTGGCGTAGCGGTGCGCGATCTCGACGATCTCGGCCGGCGAGTAGGACTCGAACCGCAGCTTGCGGTTGAACCGGCCCGCCAAACCCGGGTTGACGGTGAGGAATTGGTCCACCTGGTCTTCGTAGCCGGCGCCGATGAAGCAGAAGTCGAAGCGGTGCGCCTCCAGGGCGACCAGCAGCTGGTTGACCGCCTCCATGCCGATCATGTCGGGCGTACCGTCCTGATGCCGCTCGATCAGCGAGTAGAACTCGTCCATGAAAATGATTCGGCCCAAGGACTTTTCGATCAACTCGTTGGTCTTGGGGCCCGACTCGCCGATGAAGTGCCCGCAGAAGTCCGATCGGCGCACCTCGCGGATCTCGGGGTGGCGCACGATTCCCATGCCGGCGTAGATCTTGCCCAGCGCCTCGGCGGTGGTCGTCTTACCGGTGCCCGGCGGGCCGACCAGCAGCATGTGGTTGGTCTGGCCCTCCACCGGCAGGCCGTGCTCGAGGCGCATCATCCGCACTTCGAGTTGGTCCTCCAGCGCGGCGACCGCCTGTTTGACCGCGGCCAGCCCCACCTGTTTGGCCAGCAGCCGGCGGCCCTCGGCCAGCAGCTCGGCGCGCCGCTCGGCGGCGGCGTCGTCATCGAGCTCGTCGCGGCTCTTGGCCGACGAGGCGTCCCACCGGTCGGTGCGGCTGTCGATGGTTTGTTCGTCGGTGATCACCAGGTGCAGGTTCGGGTCGGCCAGTGCCTCCTTGGCGGGCTCGGTGAGGACGCCGTTGATGGTGGCCTTGGACAGCCAGATCTGGGCCTTGTCCTCCTCGCCCAGCTGGCGGTGCACCATCCCACGCACGTAGGCCAGATCGGCGACCAGCAGCGGGATGTCGGCCGGGCCGATGGACGCGGTCAGCACATCGGCGTCGAAGCGCGACGACGCCTGGGTCTGCCCGATGACGTCGACCCGGTCCAGCCAGTCCAGCGCCACCCGCCCCTGGCCCAGGTGGGCGGCGGCGTGCGCGGCCAGCGCGCAGATCGAGGCCGTCACCGCCGACATGATGATGGCCTGCGGCGGCAACTCCTCCGCGGCCGTCAACAACACATCCGGCCAGCGCTGCGTCCGGTACATCAAGAAGGTGCGGGCCAGCTGGTGCCACTGGTAGTTGGTCCACGAGTCCAGCAGGTCGCGGTTGGCCAGCAGCTTGTCGGCCTCGGCGTACTCCCCGGCGATGGTCAGCGCGGACGACAGCGCCAGCCCGACCTGCGAGGCGTCGGTGACGGTGATGCCGATGTAGGGGCCCAGCTGGATCTCGGCGGCCAGGGTCTGCCCGATCCGGGTGGTCTCGCGGTGCAGCCATTCGCTGGTGGCGTAGAGCTTGCGCAGCGACGCCAGGTCGCTGTCGCCGCACGCGATGCGCCCCAGCCACGCGTCGGCCATCGACGGGTCGGCGTCGGTGGCGGCGACGAACTCCGGCAACGCGGCCGCCCGCCCCTGGCGGCTCATGATCGCCATGGCGCGGTCGAAATGCCTTCGGGCAGCTTGCAAATCACCCATCACATTCCCCCATCAGAGCACCGGCGTCGCTACATGCCGACGGACATGCTGACCGGCTCCAGGCTGACGTAGCGGTGCTCGGCGCGGAACATGTCCATCTCGACAAGCCAATTCTTCCCCGCCGCACTGACGTTCACCACCGCGGGGCTGACTTGTTCGATGATCACCTCGAAGCCGTGCCGCTGCGCCTCGGACAGGGTGGTGCCGGCGGGGGCGACGGTGATCACGGTCGCCGGCCGCGGGGTGGGCGAGATCGCGGCCTCGACGCCCTCGCCACGGCGCGGGGCGTACTCCACCACGCTGACGGTGGTCCGCGGGGCCGGGCGGGAGCTGTTGACGACGCTGATCTCCGGCATCCGCACGCTGACCCAGCGCGACATGTCGCGGGTGTGCACGCAGACCCGTTCGCCGGCGCCGGCCGTGCGGATCACGATGCGCTTGGCGATCGGGTCGTCGGCGGCGACGAAGACGCGCGACAGCTCGCCGGCGTCGGTGACCGGCATCAGCAGCCGATCGCCGTTGGGCAGCTTGCCGATCAGCACGCCCGACGGGCCGATCTCGGTGATCAGCTCGGCGGGCAGCCGGCTGCGCCGCAGCCCGCGCAGGTGTGGTCGGGGGCCGCACATGTTGGCGGCCGCCGCGGCGGCCTGTTCGCCGTTGAGCCGGCGCAGGATCACGCTGGGCGGCGTGGGGGCGGGGGTCGGGGTGCGCACCGTGATCGTCGCGCTGCAGTGCCCGTCGGGATAGACGGTCACGTTCTGGATCACCTCGTCGGCACGCAGCGTCCACGCCTGGGACAGGTTGCGTGAGGTGATCGCCTGCGGCGGATAGGCGTAGGTGGTCATCCAGCCGGCTTCCCCGCGGATGGCCTTCCAGCGCTGCACGGTGCCGGACACCGCATCCCAGCCGAGCCGTCGGTCCAGCTCGGCCAGGTCGGTGGCGTTGGCCACCTTCGCCCGCAGCCCCTGGCAGCGCAGCAGCCCGGCGATCCGCTGGGCAACCGAAATCGCCGCCGCGCCAATGGTTGTGCGCCAGCGCAGGGCCTGCGCGTTGTCGATCACTGCCAACCGCATGATCAGCCAGGTCTCGCGCCGGCCGGCGTACGGCGGGGTGCCGATCTCCGAGTCGTACACCCGCGGGTAATCGCCCACGTTGCCGTGCCGGGACCCGACGGTGACGACGCTGATCGAATCGAGCTGCAAACCCAGCGCCTGGTGCAGCATCGGCGCCAATTCGACGACGTCGAGCACGTTTTCGGTCTCGACGGTCACCGAGCCGGTCACCAGGGTGGCCCGGTGCGCCCGGCCCAGCAGTTGGACCGCGACCACCGCGACGCCGTCCTGCACCCGCACGCCGCCGCCGGATCGGTTGTTGGCCACCGTGATCGGGGCCGACCAGTCGATGGGACGCTGGCCGCGCCGCCACAACACCGCCCACGACCAGGCCGGCTGACCCCACCAGCGCACGAACACCAGCGCGACGCCCACCAGCACGGCCACCGCGGCGGCGATGTAGCCGCCCAGCAGCCAGCTCGCCAGCGCGAGCACGAACACCACCCACACCCCGACCACCCGGCGGTTGCTGCCGCGGCTGAACCCGGTGAGGTTGGGTCTCATCGGGCCCTCCGCAATCGCGCCGCGATCGCGAGCACCAGCACCCCGGCCGCGACGGTCCCCAGGAATCCGATGGCGATGTTGCGGGCCCGGTGATCGGGCGGCGGGGGCGGCGGGGCCGGAGTGATGATCCGGCTTTGGGAGCCCGGCGCCATCCGGTCACCCGGTGGGATGTTGAAGGTCAGCGCGGCGACCGGGTCCACCAGCCCGTAGCCGACCTTGTTGTCGACCCCGGCCGGCGGATTGTGCGCGGACTGCACGATCCGGTTGATCACCTGATGCGCGGACAGGTCGGGGAACTTCGCGCGCACCAACGCCGCGACGCCGCTGACGTAGGCCGCCGAGAAACTCGTTCCCCAGAACGGCATGTTCTTCTCGCCCGGCCGTGACGGCGGGTAGGCGTTGACCGGCCCGCCGCCCTGCGGCGAGAGCCCCATGATGTGGGTGCCGGGCGCGGCCACCCCGACCCACGGGCCGGACATGCTCTTGTCCAGCGCGGCGCCGCTGGCGTCGACGGCGCCCACCGACAGCACGTAGTCGGAGAACCAGGACGGCGCCGAGACCACCTTGACCTGATGCCAGTCCCGCGGGTCGGACGGGTCCAGCGGGTCGAACATCGGGTTGTTGTTGCAGCCGGCTTCGCCGTCGTTGCCGGCGGCGGCCACGACCACCGCGTCCTTGACGGTGGCCGCGTACCACAGCGCCGCGCCCAGCGCGCGTTGATCGGCGGGAGCGGCCGCGGGCAGGCACGCGGTGACCGAGATGTTGATCACCTTGGCGCCCATGTTCGCCGCGTGCACCACTGCGCGCGCCACCGAATTCAGCGTGCCGGCCTTGACCTTCTCGTCGGAGTTGGGGTCGCCCGGCGGCGGGTTGACCGGTTCGAAGGCCCGCGAGGATTGCCGTATCGAGATGATGGTCGCGTGCGGGGCCACGCCCACCACCCCGTCGGGCGCGCCCGGCGGAAGCGGCGGCACCGCGGGTTCGTCCTCGGTCTGCGGATCGGGCGGCCCGTTGGATGCGGCGGTGGCGCCGCCGCCTCCGGCGGCGGGGCGGCGGTGGCGGGGCGGCGGAAGAACCTGGGTGATGGTCACCGGCGGCGGCGGGGCGGGGCGCCACCGGGGCGGCACCTCGACCGGCGGGGTGGCGCGCCACGGCCGGCGGCGGCCCGGCCGGCGGCGGGAACGCCGGGGTGGCCGGCATCGGCCGCGGCATCGGCAGGATCCCTTGCGGCGCAGCGCCGATGATGGAACTGACGATGGTGCCGTGGGCGTCGCAGTCCGACAGGCCGTCCTCGCCCATGATGTAGTCGCCGCCGGGCACCACCGGCAGCCGCGGGTTCGGCGACACCCCGGTGTCGATGACCGCGACCGGCACCCCGTTGCCGGTGCTGTACTGCCAGGCCTTGGCGATGTTGAGCAGGTTGAACCCGGGCGCCAACTGCGCCACGTCCGGGTTTCGCACGGTGATCGGCGCCGAACAGCTGTTGGCGCGCCGCATCGGCTGGTCGGGCCGCGGCGGCCCGTCCGGTGGCACCATGCCCGGATCCACCGAGGGGGGTGTAATCGCTTGTGCGGCAGGAACATTGGCTGATAGTGCGACCAGGGTCAGGGCGGCGGCCAGCGCCGCCGCCCGTCTCAGTGGCGAATCCACGTGAAGAGCCCTCCCAGGGCCGCCGCCGCCGGCAGCAGGACGATGAACGCGAGCACTTCCACCCATTCCACGGTCAACCGGATGAACGGCCGGAACCGCATCGCCGGCACCAAAAGCGCTGCGGCCAAACCGAATGCGGCGAAGGTGGCCACCGCCACCACCGGCCACAGCAGCCCGGTCATCGCATCGTGCGGCGCGGCGAGCGCGTATTTGACCACTCCCGTGCACACCGCGGCCGACGCCCCGCACACCAGGGCGACGGCCTGGTACTTGGCGGCGAAGCCGCGGCCCTGGGTGATGAAGATGCCCACCACCAGCCCGGCGACCACCAGCGCCAGCCACGCCCACGGGCGTCCGGGCGTCAAAACGCCCCACACCGCGGCGGGCAGCACGATCGACACCCCGACGCATAGCCCCACCTGGACCGCGTTGACCAACCGCGCCGAGGCGGCGATCGCGGCGCCGCGCGCGGTGATGTCGGTCAATTCGTTGTCCTGCTCCTCGGATTCGTCCTCGCTGACCGGGGCCACGGTGTCGACCGGCATGCCCTCGCGCCGGGCGAACAGGTCGCGGCCGGTGATCGAGCCGAAGTGCGGCGGCCGGACCCGGGCCACCCACAGCGCGATCAGCGGCGTCATCCGAACCAGCACAAGCAATCCCACCAGCACACAGATCGCCAGCACCTGCACCGAGGCGGGACGGAACATCCGGACCGCGGCCACCGCGGCCAGCACCCCGCACACCGTCACCACCGCGGTGACCACCGCGGTCTGCCACCGGTTGCGTGCCGTCACCCCGATCGCGATGGCCCCCAGGATCACCACCACGACCCCGATCAGCGCGTGCGCGGCGCCCAGCACGCCGGGCGGGGCGCAGGCGCCGGCCACGGCCAGCGCCACCACCGCCAGCCAGGCGAACCCGCTGAACAGGTCGCGGCGCTCGCGCCACCCGCTGCGCACCACCAGCGTCGCGATCAGCAGCAGCGCACCGATGCCGCCGGCCACCGCCGCGGGGATCGGGCCGTCGGTGAAGGTCCGCGCCCGCAGGCACAGCCCCACCACCACCGCCACCGCCATCGCGATCACCGCGACCGCGGTGTGCGCGGCGGTCAGCGGCGTCACCGGAGCGAACATCCGGTCACCGCCCTCGCGGCCCAGCCACTTGCCCATGGCGGCCAACCCGCTGGACAGCGACTCGTACTGCGGTTCGAACGACTCGCCGTCCACCCGCGGCACCAGCACCAGGGTGTCGCCGTCCTGGACGCCAAGCTCGTCCAGGCTCTTATTGATATCGAGCCGAACCCCATTGATCTTGTGCAGTTCGTAGCTGCCGGCCGGCAAAGCAATGCCGTCGAAACCTTTGCGCTTCAGGTCGGCGTCGAACAGCTCGACCATTCCCTCGAAGAATCCCTCCACCGGAATTCCGGCCGGAAAAACTTGGGAACACAGGTGCTTCTCGTAAGAAATGTTGACCGCACAACGCGCCGGAAAGGCGACCTTATGCGGCGATGTCACGGCACCGCCCGCTCGGCATCAGGAATGTATTTGTCGGCCAGCCCGGCGGTGATCTCGAAAAGCCGCAGCCGCGTCTTTTTCTTCAGCTCGTGGACGGTGTCGATGATGCCGCCCTTGGCCAGGTGCGGGTCGAACGGCAACGCCTCGACCGTCGCGCCGACCTTGGTGAACCGCTCGGTCAGGTACGCCAGCGCGTCCTTGTCGGTGATCTGGTCGGTGTGGTTGACGATCACGGTGCTGCGCGAGACCAGCTCGTGGTAGCCCTGCGAGCGCAGGTAATCCACCGCCCGCAGCACCGGACGCGAGCGGTCCGCGGTGATGCCGGAGACGAATACCAGGGTGTCGGTGTTCTCCAAGACCGGCTTCATCACTTCGTGTTCGAGGTCGGGCGAGGTGTCGACGATCATCACGGTATGGGTGCGCCGCAGCCGCGACAGCACCCCGGAGAACATCGCGGGCACCAACGGCCGCGGCTGATCCGAGGTCCGGTTCCCGGCCAGCACGTCCAGCCCAACTGCGTTCTGCCCCAAGTGTTCTCGAATGTCGGCGTAGCCCTGCACGTCGGTGTCATTGATGATGGCGGTGTAGTCGCCCGGCGGGGACTCGTCGATGCGGTCGGCCAGCGTGCCGAAACCCGGGACCGCGTCGATGGCAATCACGTTCTGCGGGCGGCATTCCCGGAACACACCGCCGATGCAGGCGACCAGCGTGGTGACCCCCACGCCGCCCTTGCCGGAGACGACGGTGATGACGTATTGCCGTCGAATATGGCGCCGGATGCGATTTTGCAGGTCGCGGTAGTGCCGTTCGCGGGGAGATTCACCGGGATTTATTTTGTGAAATGAGATGGTGTAAATGAATTTCCGCCAGCCGGACCCCGGTGGAATTTTTCGCGGCGCGGCCAGATCGGTAATACGCATCGTGTCCGATACCGAATCCGGGAAGTTGCTGCCCCCTGACGGATCCCCCCGTCTGAGCGCTCCTTCGTCCGACATATTCGGGTCATTCCAAGGGCTCGTCACGACGCGATGCTAACACGGTTTGCGATACCGCGTTTACCCGATCACAAACCTTTCAAGTACGACAGGCGTTGCTATTCCAAGACTTTGGTTGACCAAGTTAGTTTGACGCGATAACGGGGCCGCACCGTCACACCACCCGCCGATACGAGTACCACTCGTCGCCGGCGGGCAGCCGTCGGATCAGCCGTTGCACCGCTCCGCCGATGTCGCTGCGCGAGCCGGGCGACAGGATCTGGTAGCGGCGCTGCCCGGATACCACGCTTTCGATACAGACCCGGCCGCCGGGGGTGTCCACGATGGACACCGACGAATCGCCGACGGCGACGCGGGCCAGCTCGTCGGGCCCGACGCCGGCCTGCAGCGCGACGATGTTGGCGTGCGCCGAGCGGGCCGAGTCGGCGGCGGTGAGCACCGTCTGCAGCTGGTCGGCGTCGAGGCGCTGCTCGAGCAGGAACGCCCGCAGGCTGGCGGTGTCGTGCACCGAGGCCAGCAGTTGCTCGGTGTCCAGGGTGATGGGCCGCAGCGGCGCCGCCTCGGCCACGCCGCACAACCGCTCGATCTGGCCGACCACGATCTCGCTGGCGGCGGCCTCGCTGCTGGCGGTGCCGGCCGGGTAGAGGCGCACCAGCTGATCGTGGCGTTCCAACACCACCCACCAGGTGGCGAAGCGGCAGATCGACGCCCGGCTCGGCTCGCGGCCCGGGACGGCGATCATCACCAGCAGGCCCAGGTCCCGGCGCAACAACACGGTGAGCCACTCGCGAATCATCGGGTCGACGTTGCCGGCCTCGTCGAGCGCGCCGGCGGCCACCAGCTCGGCGGCCGCCGGGTGCCGCAGCGCCCGCTCGGGGGTGTCCAGCCGCGGCAGCAGCGGCCGCAGCCCCAGCTCAGGGCAGGTTTGTTCGATCCCGGTGACCGCTTGCAACACCCAGAGGCCGTCGACCGTCGTGGTCAGCATGTCGCCCTGCCCTCACCGCGCGGGATCCCCAGCCGGGGAAGAAAGACGAACGGTGGGGCACACGCTCGGCGCATCTGCCCCACCCTCGTTCCGGTCGTGCCGGCTCAGAACAGGCCGGCGATGTGCTGGTCCGTGCTGATCGCGCTGTCCAGCACGTGCGAGGTGGTCTGCCCGTGCTGACGGATCGTGTCGATGAGCCCCTGCAGCCCGGACAGCATCTGGGCCTGCGCCTCGAAAAAGCCCGACGCGCCGTGCCCGGCGAAGAATTCCTGCAGGGCGTGCGTGCGGTTGGAGGTGTCGTCGAAAATGGACTGCAACTGGCCGGCGCGGGAGGCGACGTCGGTGGCGAAGTCGGCCACCGCGCCCGGGTTGTAAGTGATCGGGTCGGACATGATCAATTTCCTTTCAAAAGCCTGTTATGGGAATGGATTTGGTGGGTCAGGAGCCGTGGCCGCCGAATAGGGCGCTGAATGCGTGCGAGGAATCCGCCTCGTGGCCTTCCATCAGGGCGGCCGCCTTGGTGAGGCCCTCGGCCAGCCGGGTGCCACCGGTGAGCACCTTGTTCAAATCGTTTTGCACCTCGATGGCCGTCGCGTGCGACGCGGCCACCGCGTCACCGGACCAGGTGGCCGGGTTCATCACATTTTCCTGATTTGCGACGTAACCCTGACCGATGCCGATGGCATGTTCCATATTCGCCTGAATCGCGTTGGAAGTATCGCGAAGCATTTGCGGGGTCACCTTGATTGTCACGGAATTCTCCTTCTGGGTTGGCCGCCCCCCGTAAGGGCATGAAGCGAAGTGTATGGCGGCTGTGTGTACCTGTCGATTCACCCTTCACCAGGGGGTCTGCTCACACTCGGTCGTCGACGACCCGCACGGTCGCGGGCTCTTCGGCCTTGTCACGGGATCCGCGTTGGCCTCCCGCCCCGTGCCCGACGGGCATACCGCCCATCGGGGCTCCACTCATCGTCGTGGTCTGCGGTCGCAGAGCCTCGGCGCCTAACGCCCCGGCCGGCCGCAGCCCCACCGGCCGGCCACTGGTGGCGGGCTCGAAGGCGCTGACCGGACGGGTGAAACTGGTTGCGGGCACGCCCGCGCTGCCCAGGGATCCGGCGCCACCGGCACCGGCTTCCGCGGCGGAGAGCCCGGTGGTGGCGGAGACGGCCGAGACTCCCGGCGCCGCCCCACCCATGCCCATGGCGCCGGGGTTGGCGAACATACCCATCATCGACTGCAGCGGCTGCATCATCTGCATCGGGGCCTGCATCATCTGCATGGGGGCCTGCATCGCCTGCGGCACCGCTCCCATCAGCTCCTGCACCGGTTGCATCAGGCTGCTCATCTGGCCGCCCAGGTCCTGCCCGCTCGAGGCGGCCTGCCCCGCGCCCTGGGTGCCGGTCTGCACGCCCTGGTAGGCGGCGCGCATGCCGTCGCCGGCGGCGACGTTGGCCGCGGACTCGCCGATCGCCGAGACCGCCTCGGCCGGCGCGGCCGGTGAGGCGCCCATGGACGCGATCGGCGGCGCGATCGCCAGGCTTTCGGCCAGCGCGGTCAGCACCGCCCCGTAGCTGGCGCCGACGGCCGAGTTGTTGGGCCACATGGAGCCGTAGTACTCGAGTTCCAGCGACGCGATCCGCGGCGTCAGCGCGCCGAGGACCAGCGGGTTGATGCCGTAGTCGGTCGCGGTCTCGGTCCGGTTGGCGATGCATTCGGGCGCCGGGCGCATCGAGCCGTAGGCCATCTGGTAGGCCGAGATGGCGGTGGCCACCACCGCCGGCTTGACGTCGACCCAGCCGGCCAGGCCGTGCAGCGACGCGTTGAGCATGGTGACGTTGGCCGCCGAGGCCGCCGACCCGGCGCCCAGCCAGCTCGCCGAGGTCGCGGCGGTGTTGATCGCCGATGCGACGCCCGAGGCATGATGGGTGGCGGCCAAGGTCGTCCAGGCGGTCTGGTTGGCCACGTGAGTGCCCACCCCGACGCCTGCCTTGAGCAGCATGTCGTTGTCCTCGGGCGTACGCGCAGCCCATCCGGGATCGGCCATGCGTACTTCCCCCTTTGACCAGGTTTAGAGGACGCTGCTGATTCCCATGGCCAGCGAGCGCATCGCCTCGGTGGTGGTGTACACCCCGGACGCCATCCCCTGCGCGCCGGCGAACAGGCCGCGCTGGGCGGCGTGCTCCGAGACGACCCCCAGGTAGCTGGCCCCGCAGGCGTTCAGCGCCGCCGCGAACATGGCCGAGTCGGGGTCACCGCCCATCGGCATCACGCCCAGCAGTGCGGGCGACGCCGCCGAGGCGGCCGCCTCGGTCTCGGCGCTGATCGCCGACTCGGCGCCAGCCGACGCCAGAACCATCTCTGACTGCACCGACACAACCATGGTTTCCCTCCGAATGCTCAACGCCAACCGACGTGCTTGGGGCCATAGTGTAGTGCGCTTTCGCTGATCTTGTATCCGGTACGGATCCTGCCGGGCACCCGGCCCGGAATTTCGATGCTCAACTCTGCTCTCAACCGGCTTCCACACGCCTTCCAAACGGCTCCCAAACGTGAAATTCCTGAGTTCCCATAAGGAGTCGGCGATAAACCTCAACGACCACTCCGGACTCGGCTGTCACAAAAATCCCGCAAGCCGCGCGGTCGGCGCCGTCGGCTAATCCCGGTCGTGGTGGCAGACGGCCTCGAGTTTGATGCCGAAGGGGTCGTACCAGAAGGTGGCGTAATAGTGGCCGGGATATTGCGGGAAATGGCGCGGCGGGTAAATGACGGTGCCGCCAATTCGAATTACATGGGTGTGCACCTCGTGCACCGCCGAGCGTCCTCGCACCATGAATGCCAGGTGCTGAAGGCCGGTGCGTTGTGCCGAGTACTCGTGCGGTTCGGCCGCGGGGTAGAAGAACAGGTAGGTGCCCGGCTTGTTGCCGGCCGGTCGATAGGAGAATTCGTCGTCGGCGGCAAAGAACGGCTCGAATCCGACCAGCGGCATCAGCGCGTCGTAATACCGCTTGGCGACGGACAGGTCGGGCACGTTGATGCCGAGGTGGCCGAGCATGAGTCGAGTCGCCCGGTCAGCCGCGGTCGGTGGCCGCGCGCAGGGTGTCGGCGACGACGCGGCCGGTGTCGCGCAGCGGCCGGGTGCTGCGGTGCGCCCGGGCGAGTAGGATCGCCCCCTCCAGGCTGGCCACCGCGAACGTCGCAAGCCGGCGGGCCTGCGCGGTCGGGACGCCCGCGCCGATCAGTTCGGCGGCCACCCGGGACTGCCAGGACGCGAACACCGCCTGGGTGGCTTGCCGCAGCGCCTCGTTGCTGCTGGCGACCTCGCACGCCACCGTGCCGATCGGGCAGCCGTCGGCGTAGTCGGTTTCCTGCAGGGCGCGGGTGGCCCAGTTGAACCACGTGACGGTTGCCTGCCCGATGTCGGTGGACCTGGCGAACACCCGGTCGAGCAGTTCCCGGTAGCGCTCGGCGGTGTGGGCGATCGCCTGCACGGCCAGGTCTTGCTTGCCGCCGGGGAAGAAGTGATACAACGAGCCCAGCGGGGCCCGGCTCTCGGCGACGATCTGTTTGAGGCCGGTGCCCGAATAGCCTTGGCGCCGAAAGAGTCCGGTGGCCGCGGTCAGGAACCGTTCGCGGGTCGCCGTGGCCATCAGTGGCCCCGCATCCCGACCGCGGCGATGATCTCGCGGGCGCTGTGCCGATCGATGGAGTAGGCGCTCATCGCCTCCCGCTCGAGTTGCTCGTCCAGCGGTCGCCCGACCACGTCGAGCACCGTGTCCTTGGCCGAGCGCACCGCGGCCTGGTGATAACCGGCAATGCGCTCGGCCAGGGCGTGGGCCGCCGTCATCAAGTCGTCGTGGGCCACCACCCGGGTGACCAGGTTGACCTGCAGCGCGCGTTGGGCGTCGATGGGTTCGCCGCTCAATTCCAGATCCAGCGCGACGGCCAGCCCGCAGGTATCGACCAGCCGTGAGAT
Organism: Mycobacterium sp. MAC_080597_8934; assembly: GCF_000523975.1. Classification (NCBI taxonomy): domain Bacteria; kingdom Bacillati; phylum Actinomycetota; class Actinomycetes; order Mycobacteriales; family Mycobacteriaceae; genus Mycobacterium; species Mycobacterium sp. MAC_080597_8934. The sequence continues at coordinate 149,348 of NZ_JAOS01000050.1, forward strand.
GCCGCCGTCGCCGTGATGAAAACCCAGGCCCACCAACGGCGCACCGAACATCGCCCGCTCGGAGGCGATCCGGATGTCACAGGCCAGCGCCAGCTCCAGGCCGGCGCCCAGCGCCCAGCCGTTGACCGCCCCGATCACCGGCTTGGTGATGCGGTGCAGTCCGCGGGTGATGCCGCCGAAGCCAACGCCTTTGGCGTTGCGGCGCACCACCGCCGCGTCGGCATCGAGCCATTGGTGAAACCAGCTGTTGCGGTCGGCGCCGGCGCAGAACGCCTCACCCGCCCCGGTCAGGATCGCGACGTCGACGCCGTCGTCGTCGCGGAATTCGGCCCAGATGTCGCGCAGCCGCCGGTCCATCGCCGGATCGATCGCGTTGCGCGAGGCCGGCCGGTCCAGGGTGATGGTGGCGATCCGGCCCCGCTTCTCATACCGGACGTGTTCGGCGCTGGCGTTCATCGATGTGCCTTTCGGATCCGCTGCCCCCGGGCATCAGATTATATAGAGCGCTCTACTAACACAAGGGCGTGTGGCTTGACGTCGAGTGCCTTGTCTTCGATCGGCCCGCTACGCCGGTCCGCGCCCGTCCCCGGCGAGCCGCAGCAGCAGCCGGGTACCGCCCAGCGGGCTGTTCTGCAATTCGGCTGTGCCGCCGTGTAATTCGGCCTGCTGGGCCACCAGCGCCAGGCCCAGCCCGGATCCCGAGCGCGCCGCCGTCGACCCGCGGGCGAAACGTTCGAACACGGTGGCGCGCTCGGCCTCCGGAATCCCGCTGCCGTCGTCGTCGATGGCGATCTCCACGCCCTCGCCGGAGCTGCTGACGGTGAGCTGGATCTTGCTGGCGTTGCCGTGCTTGACGGCGTTGGCGATGGCGTTGTCGATCACCAGCCGCAGCCCGGTGGGCAGCCCGATCATCAGCACCGTCGGCGAGGGCACCAGCGACACCTCCACGTCGGGGTAGACGCGCAGGGCGTCGTGGGCGGCGCGGTCCAGCAGCTCGGTGATGTCGAACGGGACGAAATCGTCGACGGTGGTCAGCTCGCCCTGGGCCAGCCGCTCCAGCGCGGTCAGCGTGGCCTCGATGCGGCTCTGGGTGCGGATGACGTCGCCGATCACCTCCTGGCGCTGCTCGTGCGGCAGGTCCAGGGTGGACAGCACCTCCAGGTTGGTGCGCATGGCGGTCAGCGGCGTGCGCAGCTCGTGGGAGGCGACGGCCGCGAAGTCGCGGGCCGACTCGAGCGCGGCCTTGGTGCGCTGCTGTTCCTTGCCGATGCGGGCCAGCATGCCCTCGACCGCCTCGGCGATCTCGACGGCCTCGCGCACCCCGCGCACCTGGACCTCGTCCGGGCTGGACTGGGCGTTGATGGCGCGCGCCTGCTGGGCCAGCAGCAGGAACGGATTGACCATGATCAACGAGATCACCCAGCCCACCACCACCGTGCCGCCGATCACGCTGGCGCAGATCAACAACACCCGCAGGTGCAGTTCGTTGATCCGGTGCTGGGCTTCGGCCAGCGGCGCGGCGAGCGCGATCGAGGCGGGGCCCGCGGTGAAGGTGCGGACCCGGTACTGCACCCCGTTGATCGTGGTGTTGGCGTAACCGTCGGGAAGTTGCGGCAACACGATGTTGCTCGGCACCGACACGGTCACGCCGCCGATGCGCGCGGTGCGCACCAGGTTGCCGTCCGGGGTAGCGCGGTCCGGGCTGTTGTGCTGCGGGTTGGTGAGCAGGCTGCTGATGTCGCCCAGGCTGCTGACCGAATCGAGCCGGCGGTCCAGCTGGTTGTACTGGTCGTTGGTGACGCCCACCCACACCCAGGTGCCCAGCAGGACGACCAGGGTCATCACCGAGATCGCGGCCACGATGACGATGGTGCGCAGCGACAGCACCCGCATCGGCAGCTGTATGCGCGGTAAGACGCGAATGTCAGGCTCCTTCAGTTCGGCAAGAATCTAACGCTAACCGCATCGCCTTCTCCCCCTCGCGCGCCGAGCGCGGGCACCATTTTGCCCCGTGGATGGTGAGTGAGTACTCTCTCACTATGCTCAGCTCGGGACGGGACCGGCTGCTGTCCGCGGCGCTGCGGCTGTTCGCCGCGAAGGGATACGCCGCGACGTCGGTGGCCGACATCCAGCGCGAGTCGGGCCTGGCGCCGGGGTCCGGGGCGCTCTACAAACACTTCGGCTCCAAGCGCGAGCTGCTCGAGGCCGCGGTCGCGCACCGGATCGAGAGCATCGTGACCGCGCGAGAGCAGTACGACGCGGGGCAGCCGGGCAGCGTCGAGCAGGCGGTGCGCACCGCCGGGCAGCTGATCTGGAACAACCTCAAACAGAGCGAGGATCTGCTCAAGGTCATGTTGCGCGAGCCCGACGAGCTCGGCGATCTCGACGAGAAGACCTGGCAGGTGATCACCGACAACGCCTACCAACGCTTCGCCGACGAATTGGCCGCATCCAATCGTGCCGGGCGGACCAGCATCCCCGATCCCGAAGCGGCCGCCGCCGTGGCGATCGGGTCGCTGTCCTATGCCGCCACCCTGCAAGCGCTCACCGGCCGGCTGCCCGGCACCACCGACGAGGACCGCTACTTCGAGGCCTGGGTCAACCAAACGGTCAGCGTCCTCGCCCAGTACACGAACCGGCGAAAACCTTTGAACGACAACGACAATGATTCAGGAGCACAGACGTGACGTTTTCCCTGCAGCTGTCCGATGACGTGATCGAGGTGCGCGACTGGGTGCACCAGTTCGCGGCCGACGTCGTCCGCCCCGCCGCCGCGGAATGGGACGAGCGTGAGGAGACCCCCTGGCCGGTGATCCAGGAGGCCGCCAAGGTGGGGCTGTACTCGCCCGACCTGTTCGCCCAGCAGGCGGCCGAGCCGACCGGCCTGGGCATGTTGACGGTGTTCGAGGAGCTGTTCTGGGGGGACGCCGGAATCGCGCTGTCCATCATGGGCACCGGGCTGGCCGCGGCGGCGCTGGCCGGCAACGGCACGCCCGAACAGCTGGGCCGCTGGTTGCCCGAGATGTTCGGCACAGCCGACGAACCCAAGCTGGGCGCGTTCTGTTCGTCGGAACCCGATGCGGGCTCCGACGTCGGCGCCATCCGCACCCGCGCCCGCTACGACGAAGCCACCGGCGAGTGGGTGCTCAACGGCACCAAGACCTGGGCCACCAACGGCGGGATCGCCAACGTGCACATCGTGGTGGCGTCGGTCTATCCGGAGCTGGGCGCCCGCGGGCAGGCCACCTTCGTCGTCCCGGCCGGGGTGAAGGGGCTGGCGCAGGGGCAGAAGTTCAAGAAGCACGGGATCCGCGCGTCGCACACGGCCGAGGTGGTGCTCGACGACGTCCGGCTGCCGGCAGACCACATCCTGGGCGGCCGGGAGAAGTTCGAGGAGCGGATCGCCCGGGTCAAGTCCGGCGCCTCGGCCCGCGGGCAGGCCGCGCTGAAGACCTTCGAGCGCACCCGGCCCACGGTCGGCGCGATGGCCGTCGGGGTGGCGCGGGCCGCATACGAGTATGCGCTCGAATACGCTTGCCAGCGCGAGCAATTCGGCCGCAAGATCGGCGAGTTCCAGGCGGTGGCGTTCAAGCTGGCCGACATGAAGTGCCGTATCGACGCCGCCCGGATGCTGGTGTGGCGGGCCGGCTGGATGGCCCGCAACAACCAGGCCTTCGACGCCGCGGAGGGCTCGATGGCCAAGCTGGTGGCCAGCGAAACCGCGGTGTACGTCACCGACGAGGCGATCCAGATCCTGGGCGGCAACGGCTACACCCGCGACTACCCGGTGGAGCGGATGCACCGCGACGCCAAGATCTTCACCATCTTCGAGGGCACCAGCGAGATCCAGCGGCTGGTCATCTCCCGGGCACTGACCGGCCTGCCCATCCGGTGACCGGGTAGCGACCTCCCGCGGGCGGCGTCACCGGCCGCGCGCGACATGATGGCGGCATGGCTATCGAGATCCGGGTTCTCGAGGACGAAGACGACCTGATCGCCGCCGCCAACGTGTTCCGCACCGCCATGGTCGGGTTCGCGCCGCTGGCGGGGCTGGCACCCGGCCAGATCGGCACGCTGCTCGAGCCGGGCCGCACCATCGGGGCCTACGCCGGCGGGCAACTCGTCGGCACCGCCGACGCGGTGACCAGCCGGTTGACGCTGCCCGGCGGGGCGCTGGTGGGTCACGCGGCCGTGACCCACATCGGGGTGCTGCCGTCGTTCACCCGGCAGGGCATCGCCACCGCCCTGGTGCGCCATCAGCTGCGCGACTTCGCGGCACGCAACGAGGTGGTGGCGACGCTGCGGGCCTCGGAGGCGACGATCTACGGCCGCTACGGCTACGGCGTCGCGAGCTCGTCGCAATCGGTGACGGTGCACACCGCGCGCGCGGCGCTGCGCCGCGACGTCGGGCCGGGCGGCCCGGTGCGATTACTGGACACCGCGCAGGCGTGGGAGGTGCTGCCCCGGATCTACGCCGAGCATCGCCCGGTGCGCCCGGGCACCATCGACCGTCCGCGGGTGTGGTGGCAGGGTGTGCGGTTGCGCACCGAATCCGCCCCGGGCCCAACGTATGTCGCGGTGCACGGCGCGCCGGGGTCCGAAACCGGTTTCGTCCGTTACCGCCCGATCGACACCGAGCGGTGGTTCGTCAGCGACGAGCGCACCATCGTGGTCGAGGACTTCTTCGCGCCCACCGCCGAGGCCTACCTCGGGTTGCTGCGGTTCCTGCTCGGCCTGGATCTGGTTGACCGCGTGCAATTTTGGATGCTGCCACTGGACGATCCGCTGCCCTGGCTGCTGGCCGACCGGCGGGCGGTGCGGGTCACCGCGGTACACGACGAGACGTGGCTCCGCGTGGTCGACGCGCGGGCGGCGCTGGCCGCCCGCGGCTACTGCGGCGACGAGACGCTCACCGTCGCGGTCAACGACCCGCTGCTGCAGGACAATTCGGTGTACCTGCGCATCGCGGGTGGCGGTGTCGCGGTGACCGACGGGCCGGCCGACGTCGATGTCGACGTCGAGGGGCTGGCCGCCGTGCTGCTCGGCGGCACCACGTGGCGGGACCTCGCCGTGGCCGGGCTGGCCCGGGCCCGCGATCCGGGGGCGCTGGCGGTCGCCGATCGGCTGTTCGCGGTGCCCGAGGCGCCGCACGCCGGGTTCTTCTTCTGATGATCGTGGTCATCGGTGCGGGGGTGTGCGGCCTCGCGGCCGCCCACGAACTCTCGCGCCGCGGACACGACGACGTGGTTGTGCTGGAAAAAGGGCAGCCGTTCGGCGAGCAGTCCGCCGGGCTGGCCCGGATCTTCCGGATCGCCCACCGGCGAGAGTCGTTGTGCCGGTTGGCTTTTGACGCCCGGGCGGCCTGGCAGCGGTGGGAGGCCGAGTTCGGGGTGGGGCGGCTGCTGGGTTCGGAGGGCTTCATCGCCGCCGGCGCCGCGGCGGACGGGGTCGCGCAGGCCATGGAGCGGGCGGGCGCCGCGTTCTCCCGGCTGGATCGGGATGGCATCGCCGAGCGGATCCCGTTCGCCGACGTGCCCTGGGAGACCGGAATTTTCGATCCACTGGGCGGCAGCCTGCGGATCCGCCGCGCGCTGACCGCGTTGGCACGCCGCGTCGTCATCCGGTGCGGCGAGGTGGTGTCGGTGGCCGACGACGGCCGCACGGTGCTCGCCGACGGCACCGTGCTGCGCGCCGATCGGGTGCTGATCTGCGCGGGGGTGGCGACGCCGAAGCTGTTCGGCCCGCTCGGCGTCGACTTCGTGCCGCACACCCGGTTCACCTACCGGGGCGCGGATGCGACCGGAGCGGCGTGCCTGTCGGCGCCCGAGGGCTACGGGTTGCCGCTCGGGGGCACCGGGCGGTGGGCGTTCGGGCAGGAGGTCGCCGACCCCGCGACGGTGCGCGCCCTGTTCCCGTCGCTGGTCGCGGTGGACCGGGTGGACTGCGTCAGTGTCCGTGCGCCGTGGCTGGATTCGGGTGGCGACGGCTGGACCGTGGCACGGCGGGGCCGGGTGCTGGCGTTCGTCGGCGCCAACCTGATGAAGTTCGGTCCGCTGCTCGGCGAACTGCTGGCGCGGGCCGTGCTGTCCGACGACATACCCGCGGAGCTGCTGCTCGATTAGCCGCGCCGCCGGGCGATCCGGGTCTCGACGGCGCCCAGCGCGGCGTCGCTGAGTTTGCCCAGCCCGGCCAGCAGCACGATCGCCAGCAGCATCACGTCGGTGCGCCCGCTGTTCTGACTGTCGATCAGCAGGAAACCGAGTCCCTTCGAGGAGTCGATCAGCTCGGCCGCCACCACGAACAGCCACGCATTGGCCAGGCCTAATCGCAACCCGTTCACCAGTTCCGGCGCCGCGGCGGGCAGCAGCACCGCGGTCAACAGCGACACCCGGTGCCGACCGTAGGCTCGCCCCACCTCGACCAGGTGGGCGTCGATGTGGGACAGCGCCGAGGCCGTCGTCGTGTAGACCGGAAAGAACGCGCCGACGGCCACCATCAGGATCTTGGGTGTCTCGTCGATACCGAACCACAAGAGCAGCAACGGAACCCAGGCCAACGAGGGCACGGTGCGAAACGCGGCCACGGTCGGGGCCAGCAGCCTGCACGCGGTGGCCGACAGCCCGACGAGGGAACCCAGCGCCAGCCCCGCAGCCGCCCCGGACGCATATCCGGCCAGCACCCGCCACCCGCTGGCCCTCAGGTGCGTCCACAGTTCGCCGTGCCGCGCCAAGTCACTCAACGCGGCCACCACGTCGCCGGGAGGCGGAAGTTGGCTGGCCGCAAAGAATCCGGTGACGGCGGTGGCGAGCTGCCACGCCACCAGCAGCAGCGCCGGGACGATCAGGCCGATCGAGAGCCCGCCCAGCCGCCGGGACCGCGGCGTCAGCGGGCTTGCCGAGCGTACTTCGGCTCGATCAGAGTGTTCAGTGCGCTGCGTCCGGCGTCGTCGGATTTGATGTCGCCGTCGGCCACCGCCAGCGGCTCGATCCGGGTCAGCACGGCGCGCAGCCAATCCCCCGGCACCGGGTCGATGTCCAAAGCCGTTCGACCCAGCTCCTCCTGGGCCACGCTCTGGCTCACCTTCGCCTGCGAGGCCAGCAATGCCGCCAGCTCGGCCGGGTGCGTCTTCGCCCACTTGCGGGCCTCCTCATAGGTGTCGACCACCAACTGGACGGAATCCGGGTGGGCGGTGATGAAATCCTCGCGAGCGTTCAGCACACCACCGGAGTTGAAATCCGGGTTGCGGTAGATGATGCGGGAGCCCTGCTGCTGGATCGTCTCGGCCATGAACGGGTCCAATCCGGACCATGCGTCGACGTCGCCGCGCTCGAGCGCGGTCTTGCCGTCGGCGTGCTGCAGGTTGACGATCTCGATATCCGCGGGCGAAAGCCCCGCTGTGGCAAGCGATTGCAACAGGAAAAAGTACGGGTCGGTGCCCTTGGTGACCGCGACCTTCTTGCCCTTCAGGTCGGCCACTGCGTTGATGGGCGAGTTCTTGGCGACCACCAGCGCGGTCCACTCGCCCCGGGCGTAGACGTCGACCGTCTTGATCGGGGTGCCGTTGGCCCGCGCCAGCAGTGCGGGGGAACCGCCGGTGGAGCCGAAGTCCAGGGCCTTGGACCGCAGTCCCTCGTTGGCCTTGTTGCTGCCCTGGGAGAGCACCCAGGTGACGTGGTAGCCCTTCTTCTCCAGCAGCTGCTGGTCGCGGATCACCAGGCTCAGCGGGTTGTAGTACGCGTAGTCGAGGTGCAGGTCCTTGGTCGTCGTGGTGCCGCTGCTCGAACCGCAGCCGGACACCGCGGTGACCGCGGCGACCACCGCCAATGCCGTCAGATGCCTTGGCCTCACGACGTTTTCGCCTCCTGTTCGATGGCGTATCCGCGTCGCGGCACACCGACTTCCTCCAACAACTGTTCGCGCAGCGCGGCGATGCGCGGATCACCGCGGTCGCGCGGCTTGGGGATCGCCACGTCGTGCGTCGCCGCGACGGTCGCCGCGCCGCCCTCCTCGCCGCGCAGGATCAGCACCCGATCGGCCAGCAGCACGGCCTCCTCCACGTCGTGCGTCACCAAAATCGTTGTGGTCCCGGCCCGTTGCTGCACCGCGTCGAGCAGGTCTTGCATCCGCAACCGGGTCAGCGCGTCCAGCGCGGCCAGCGGTTCGTCGAGCAACAGGACGCTGGGCTGCCGCGCCAGGGCACGCGCCAGGCCGGCGCGTTGGGCCATGCCGCCGGAGACCTGACGCGGGTAGTGGCCAGCGAATTCGCGCAGGCCGACGACGTCGAGCCAACGCTGCACGGCCGCAAGTCTTTCCGACCGCTCGGTGCCGCGCGGCAGTCCGAAGGCGACGTTGGCCGCCAACGACCGCCACGGCAGCAGCCGCGGTTCCTGAAACACCACGGCGCAGCGCGGGTCGATCCCGCGAACCGCCTTGCCGTCGATTTCGATCCGGCCCCCGCTGGGCCGGTCCAGCCCGGCAACCAGCCGCAGCAGCGTCGATTTGCCGCTACCGGACGCTCCGAGCAGCGCGACCACCGCACCCGGTTCGATCTGGACGTCGACGTCGCGCAGCACGGTGTGCGTTCCGAACGTCCGATCGACGTGGCGAAGCGTCACACGTGCCGGCGCCGGGTTGGTCGAGACCACCCGGGCAGCCTAGGAACCCGCGGCAGCGCCCACCAGATTTGCGGTGATCGTGATTCGAAGATCGGCCGCCGTCAGCCGTGCGGCGCCTCGGAGATCTTGGTGTCCGGTTTCCCGACCGTCTGGCAGTACGTCATCGCCGACAGCCGCGTCGCGGAGATCTCGACGTTGCTCGGATCGGTGCCGCTCTTGTCCTTGAGCATCTTGCTGACTTCGTCGTTCTGCTTCTTTTCGTCCTGTGTGGTGAAGTCCTTGCACTTGGTGTCGCCGCCGGTGTTGATGACCTGTGAGGCCGAACACGCGCTGGACAGCAGGACGGAGAGCGCGATCGCGGCTGCCGCAATGTACTTCATCATTTGCCTTCCTCGGGACGAGTAGTGGTATCTGTACACCGAATTGCCTGATTTCAAACCCCGCGGTGCGGTGCGCACCGACCGAAGCCATGTTTGCACGCCGGCCCGCGGCGGGACGGTCGGCCGGCGCGGGAATAGCCGGCCCGGTGACCGTGTGTTACTACCGTCAGTGATGTCGTCGAACGTGCGCGCCGCCCGCAACCGCCCCGTCCGAACGGACCCCCAGCCACCCACCGGTGCACCGCTGTTCGTCGGCGTGCTGGGCCTGCTGCTGGCCACGGGCTGGGTCGCCAATCACTTCGTCGGGCTGATGCCGGCGATCAGCGACCGCGACCACCTCGCCACCACCACGCTCGACGGGATCTTCGGGATCTACGCGCTGGGCCTGCTGCCCGGGCTGCTGGTCGGCGGCCGAACCTCGGACGCGCTCGGGCGCCGGCCGGTGGCGCTGACCGGTTCGGCGGCCGCGCTGGTGGGGACGGTGGCGATGCTGCTGTCCCAGCACAGCCCCGCGTTGTTCGCGGGACGCCTGATCGTCGGGCTCGGTGTGGGCCTGGCCATCAGCGCGGGCACCGCCTGGGCGTCCGATCTGAGAGGTCCCGCCGGCGCCGCGACCGCCGGAGCGGTGCTCACCGCCGGTTTCGCCGTGGGGCCGTTCGCCGGGGGCGTGCTCGCCTGGGCCGGACCCTCGGGCGTCCGGGCGTCGTTCGCGCTCGCCGCCGCAATCCTCGCGCTGGCGGCGTTCGCCGTCGTCGCCGCGCCGCAGCCGTCCCCGGTGACGGCGCCGGCGGATCCTGACGGCGAGGAGACGGCGGATGCTGCGCCGCAGGGTATTTCGCGGGCGTTGAGTTGGGCGATGCCACTGGCGCCGTGGGTGTTCGCCTCGGCCACATTGGGTTTCGTCACCATTCCCGGCCGGCTGCACACCGCGTTGGCCGCTCCGGTGGCCGCCGGCACCGCCACCCTGATCGTCAACGGGGTCAGTGGCGCGGTCCAGGTGCTGGCCCGGGCGCTGCGCTGGGGGCCTCAGGCGGGCACCGCCGGCGCGGTGCTGGCCGCCCTCGGTTACGCGGTGGCCGCCGCGGCGCCGCCCACCCTGACCCCGGCGCTGGGCGTACCGCTGTTCGTGGTCCTGGGGTGCGCGTCCGGATTGTGTCTGCGCGAAGGGCTGATCGATCTGGAGGCCGCCGCGCCGCAACGCCTGCGCGGCGGCCTGACCGGGCTGTTCTACGTGGTCACCTACATCGGCTTCGGGCTGCCGCTGATACTGGCCAGCGTTCGCCCCGGGGTCGCGACGGCGATCCTGTCCGGCATGGCGGTGCTGGCCGTGACTGCGGCGGTCGGCAGAGCGGCCCGGCTGCGACGAGATGACCACCGGCAGAACTGATTTCGTCGAGCCGACGCGCCTGCCCGGTACGCGTCACACCAGTTGGCGCAGGGCCTCGATCAGCTTGACCCGCTCGGCGGGGGTGGACGCCATCGGCGCCACGTTCAGGGTGGTCACCCCGGCCTCCCGGAACGCCGCCACCCGCTCCTTGACGAACTCCCGGCTGCCGATCAGGTTCACGTCGCGCACCAGATCATCCGGCACCACCTTGGCGGCCCCGTCCTTGTCGCCGGCCAGGTAGAGCTCCTGGATCCGGTCGGCTTGCGGGCCGTATCCGTACTTGGTGGCCAGCGCATGGTAGAAGTTCTTGCCCTTGGCGCCCATCCCACCGATGTAGAGGGCCAGGTGCGGCTTGACGAATTCCCTTAGCGGCTCGGCGTTTTCGCCGATGGCCAACACCGGGCCGGCGTAGATCTCCAGCTCACCCAACTCGGCGGCGCGCTTGGCCCGGCCGGCGGCCAGCGACTCGCCCCACACGTCGCGCGCCTTCTCGGGCAGATAGAAGATCGGCTGCCAGCCCTCGGCGATCTCGGCCGCCATCTCGACGTTCTTGGGCCCCAGCGCGGCCACTAGAATCGGAATCCGTTCGCGGACAGGCGAATTGATGAGCTTGAGCGGTTTACCCAGCCCCGTTCCCCGGTCGGCGGGCAGCGGGATCGTGTAGTGCTTGCCCCGGTGCTGCACCGGCTCGCGCCGCCACACCTGGCGGCAGATCTCGATCACTTCGCGGGTACGCCCGATCGGGGCGTCGTAGGGCACGCCGTGGAAGCCCTCGATCACCTGCGGACCCGACGCTCCCAGGCCGAGGGTGAACCGTCCGTCGGAGACGTAGTCCAGGCCGGCCGCGGTCATCGCGGTCAGGGTGGGCGTCCGGGTGTAGAGCTGCAGGATGCCCGACGCGAGCTCGACTCGCTGGGTGCTCGCCGCCAGGTAGCCCAGCGCGCTCACCGCGTCGAACGAGTACGCCTCGGGCACGAAAACGATGTCCAGCCCGGCGTTTTCCAGGTCGGCCACCTCGGCGGCCACGTCCTTGAAACCGCCCGCATAGTTGATGCTCAATCCGATCCGCATGGTCACTACTTCTACGCGGTGCCGAATCGATTGGCCAATTCGACCGCCTCCTGCTGGATGCGCGCGAACTGGGCGCCCATCGCCTCGGACAACGCCGTCGCACCCGACAGCGGCCGCACCATCACCATGAAGTCGTCGATCAGACCGTCGTCGTCGCAGTGCAGGAAGTCGCAGCCGGTGATCCTGATCCCGGGTGCCCCGGCGATGCCGGTCTCGAACACCAGGGCGTGGTCGCGGCCGCCCGGGTCGCCGATCTCGCGGAGGTACCGGAAGTCCTCGAAGATCCGCATGACCCCGCGCAGGATGGCCGCGGTGATCGGCTTGCCGACGTAGGGCTTGAACGCCACCGGGCTGGTGAACACCACAGTGTCGGCCAGCAGCGCCTGGATGGCCTGCTCGTCGCGCTCTTCGACGGCCCGGCGGAACGGATGCATCGGCGACCTCGCATAGTCAACTTATTGAGTAGGTGGGGTTGACGCTAGGCCGATCGGCCGCATATGTCCAGCGTGCGCTTAGTCACTTTGTTGATTATTCATGTGGTTGTATGATCGTCCGGTGTCGCTGCGTGACGCGGTGTTGGCCGCCCTGCTGGAGGGCGAATCGTCGGGATACGACCTGGCCAAGGACTTCGACGCCTCGGTCGCGAACTTCTGGCCGGCCACCCCTCAGCAGCTGTATCGGGAGCTCGACCGGCTGGCCGGGCAGGGGTTGATCCGGGCGCGGGTGGTGCACCAGCAGCGCCGGCCCAACAAGCGCATGTTCTCGCTGACCGCGGCCGGGCGCGCGGCGATCCGGCGGTTCACCGCGACGGCGCCGCGGCCGTCGGTGATCCGCGACGAACTGCTGATCAAGGTCCAGGCCGCCGACGCCGGCGACATGCGGGCGGTCCGCGACGCCATCCGCGAGCGACGGGACTGGGCCACCGCGAAATTGGCGCGCTACCAACGACTGCGGGCCCGCCTGCTGGACGGCCGCAGCGAAGAGGACTACCTGGCCCGCGCCGAACGGATCGGCCCGTACCTCACGCTGATCCGCGGAATCTCCTTCGAGGAAGACAACATTCGCTGGGCCGAGCACGCGCTGGCCGTCATCGCACGACGGCTCCCGACCACCGACGCCGACTCCGACGCCGGGGATTCGCGCTTGGTGGGTCCGGCAACCAATGGTTAACTGCCAGCATGCGACGACAACCGCTGCTGGCCCGACGCTTCTTCGATCGCTACGAGCCGGTGCACGCGGTGACGTACTTCGCGCCGGAGGCGCGGGCCGCGCTGGACGCCCTGGGCTACCGCGGATTCTGGATGGGCTATTTCGCGGCCCGCTCGGCGCCGCTGGGTGCGGTGCCGCGCGAGGTGGTGGCCGCGATCTTCTACAACTTCGCCCCCGAACGGGTGGCCAAGGCGCTGCCGGCGGCCTGGGAGATCGCGGGCCCGCAGGCCGCGCTTCGGGCGCGGCAGGAGTCCGCGGTCGCCGCGCTGCGCCGCTACGGCCTGCGCCCGGATGAAAACGTCGCCGTGGCAGCCGAACCCGCGGCCAAGGCGGCCCGGGGAGCACCGCTGGACGGGCGCCCGCTGTTCGCCGCCAATCTGGCGCTGCCCTGGCCGGAGGATCCGCTGGCCGCGCTGTGGCACGCGACGACGCTGTTGCGCGAGCAGCGCGGTGACGCGCACGTGGCGGTGCTGGCCGCCGCCGGCATCTCCGGTCGCGAGTCCAACGTCCTGCACGCCGCGGCGGGCAACGTGTCGCGCGACTACATCGCCCGCACCCGCGATTACGACGAGGCATCCTGGCGCCGGCACGAACAGCGCCTCGCCGAGCGCGGCCTGCTCGACGGCGACGGCGCGCTGACCGCCGCCGGCCGACAGTGCAAGGACCACATCGAAGCGACCACCGACGCGCTGGCCCTGTCGGCGCTCGACGCGCTGACCGACGACGAGGTGGAGACGCTGTTCGAGGCGCTCACCCCGATCACCCGCGCGGTGATCGCCGGCGGCGACATCCCCGCCGCCACCCCGATGACGTTGCGCCGCGACGAATTACACGACGACAGCGCGCATTTGGTGGCCCGATGAGCGGCCGGCCACTGCCCGGCGGGGTGGTGCACAAGCTACCCGCCGACCTGCGCGAATCGTTGATCGGCAACGCCACCGCGCTCGCCGCGTGGAACGACATCACGCCGCTGGCCCGAAACGAGTTCATCTGCTGGGTCGAGGACGCCAAGCAGCAGGCGACCCGGGAGCGCCGCATCCGCCGCACCGTCGAGGAGTTGGAGGAAGGCAAGCGGCGGCCCTGCTGCTGGCCGGGGTGCAAACACCGCGAGCGCACCGGAAAGTAGTCGCGCGCCGGCACTCTCGCGCGCGAGCGCCGCTACCGGCCCAACGGTTTGTAGAAGACCAGGCCGTTGCCCTTGTTGTCGTAGACCACGGCGCGTCGTTCGTGAGCATCGTCGTAGGGGCCCTTGACGATGCCGCCGCCGCTGGCCTCGACGGCCCTGGCCGCGCCGTCGACGTCGGCGGTCTTGATGCCCACCACCACCTGGCCGGGGATCGGGTGGTCCACCGCGGTCGCCAGCGCCAGGGTGACCGGGCCCGCGTCGAGCGCGGCGAAGTGCGCCCCGTCGCGGAACTTCAGCGGCATACCCAGGGTCTCGCTGTAGAACCGGATCGACTCGTCCAGGTCGTCGGTCGACAAGATGATCATCTTCGCTTCGTGCTCGCTCATGGCGCCTCCCGTGGCCGGATCGGCTATCAGGGTAATGGAAACACCCGTCGCGCATGAAGATTCGGCCAATCGCGGTCAGGCCGCGACCGCGACCACCCGGTCGTTGACCGTGAAATACGCTGCGCAAAGCGGGGATTGGGGTATTGCCGTGGAGTTACCTACCGGAATGCGCCGGTAAACCGCGCCGGGCGCAGGCCCGACGTCAGCCCTTGGTCAGGGTGAATTGCGCGACGTCGGTGTAGCCCTCACGGAACAGGTCCGCGCAACCCGTCAGGTACTTCATGTAGCGGTCGTAGACCTCTTCGGACTGGATCGCAATGGCCTCGTCGCGGCGCGCCCGCAGCGCGGCGGCCCAGGTGTCCAGGGTGCGCGCGTAATGCGGGCGCAGCGCCTGCACCCGCTGCACACCGAAGCCGGCCCGCTGCGCGTGCTCGATGACGCCCTTGGCCTGGGGCAGGTCCCCGCCCGGGAAGATCTCGTCCATGATGAATTTCATGAAGCGCAGCTTGGTCATGGTGATGGGCAGGCCGCGCTCGGCGAACTCCTCGTCGCTGGGCTTGATGATGGTGTGCAGCATCATCACGCCGTCGTCCGGGAGCGCCGCGTAGGCCATCTTGAAGAAGTCGTCGTAGCGGTCGCGGCCGAAATGCTCGAAGGCACCGATCGACACGATGCGGTCGACCTTCTCGTCGAACTGCTCCCAGCCCTGCAGCAGCACCCGCTTGCTGCGCGGGGACGGATGGTTGTCCAGCCGGCGCTGCACGTGCGCCTGCTGGTTGCGGCTCAGCGTGAGGCCGACGACGTTGACGTCGTAGCGCTCCAGCGCGCGCACGATCGTGGTGCCCCAGCCGCAGCCGATGTCGAGCAAGGTCATGCCCGGCTGCAATCCCAGCTTGCCCAGCGACAGGTCGACCTTGGCGATCTGCGCCTCTTCCAGCGTCATGTCGTCCCGCTCGAAATACGCGCAGCTGTAGGTCCGGGTCGGGTCCAGGAACAGCGCGAAGAACTCGTCGGACAGGTCGTAGTGCGCTTGGACGTCGTCGAAATGCGGTTGCAAGTTGACGGCATCGCCGGTGTTCTCGGACAAGGCACAACCTCTGACTTATTCTGATCGGGTTTGACGGGCGCGACCGTGGCTGGTCGCCTCGCGGCTGCCTCAGTGTATCCGCCGCGTCGGCGGCCCCCGGCCGGCAGATCGCTTACCTGGGCGTCAATTGGGTTGATCCTCGGGGCGCGGTGTTAGCCGGGCCGGGAAGGCGGGTAGGCCAGCCCAGATCGACCGGCGGAAGGCAGGACGCGGATGGCCGACATCACCATGCTGATCCTCGCCGACCACGACTGGTTCCGCGAGCAGTTCGCCCGGCTCGACTACCTGCAGGCCCAGGCCGCCGACGACCGGGACGCGCTGCAGCGGGTGTGGCGGCCGCTCGCCGACAAGCTCGACGTGCACGCCTACATCGAGGAGAAGATCTTCTATCCCCAGCTGCTCAAGCGCGGCAGTGCGGACGCCGAGGGCGAGACCCTCGACGCGATCGGCGATCACAACGACATCCGCGACGGGGTGCGTGCGGCGAACGCGGCCCAGCCGGGCACCGAGCAGTGGTGGGCCGCGGTGGGACGCACCCGCGAGGCCAACGACGACCACATGGCCGAGGAGGAACGCGAAGGGCTGTCGGATTTCCGGCGCACCGCACCGATCGGCCTGCGCGAAGCGCTCGGGCGCCAGTACGCCGAGTTCATGGCCGAGCATCCCACCACCGAGGGCTTGCCGATCATCGATCGCGACCCGGCCGGTTACGTCGAGCAGGTCCAGAACGCCCAGCCGCCCAAACCGGCCGACTTCTCGCTGCGCATCGGCAGCCTCAAGGGCCAATGACCGGCCCGATCGAGCCAAACGTGACGCGAATAACCGGACGCCGCCGCACACCGCGCGCGACACCGTCGCCGCCGAACCGCAGTACCCCGCCCTAGCTGGCCTTTGACGCCCCCGCGGCGCGTGTCGCCCGAGGTGGCCGAGCGGCTGCGACCGGGCCCGGTCGCAGCGCGGTCACCGCTGTTAGCCCACCCCCGCTGGTTCGTGCCCGGAAAGTTTCGGGTAAGCCATCAGTCAATGGGTATTCGCCGCCGCCGGAGGAAATGGGCACGTAAAGAAATCAGGGTCGCCGATCCAGCGATGCGTCAAACCATCATGGGCACCGCGATCGGAAACTTCATGGAGTGGTACGACTTCGGTGTCTACGGGTACATCGCGACCACGCTCGCCGAGGTGTTCTATCCGGGTAAGAGCGTCAGCGGCCTGCACCTGATCGCGACCTTCAGCACGCTGGCCGCGGCGTTCGTCGTCCGTCCGCTCGGCGGGTTCATCTTCGGCCCGCTGGGCGACCGCATCGGCCGCCACCGGGTGCTGGTCGTCACCATCCTGATGATGACCGTCAGCACCACCACGACCGGCCTGCTGCCCACCTACAGCAGCATCGGCATCTGGGCGCCGATCCTGCTCGTCATCGCCCGGATATTCCAGGGTCTGTCCACCGGCGGCGAGTACGTCGGCGCGATGACCTACCTGGTGGAGCAGGCCCCCGACCACAAGCGCGGCATGATGGTCGGCTTCCTGCCGATGGGAAATCTGGTGGGGTTCGTGCTGGCCGGCATGCTGGTCACCGGGCTGCAGACCTGGCTGCCCGACCAGGACATGCTGAGCTACGGCTGGCGAATTCCGCTGCTGCTGGGGTTGCCGTTCGGTCTGGTCGCGCTGTACCTGCGGCTGCGGCTGGAAGAGTCCTCGGCCTACCAGAGCGCCAACGACAGCCCGCACACGCCGGGCGGCCAAGGCCGCCAACAGATCCGGCGCACGGTGGCGCAGCAGTGGCGGCCGATGCTGATCTGCGCGGCGCTGGTGCTGACCTCCCAGGTCGCCGACTTCATGCTCACCGGCTATCTGCCCACCTATCTCCGGCTGTTCGTGCGGGTCGGACACACGGCCGGGCTGGTGATGATCGTGACCACGCTGGCCATCCTGATGGCCACGGTGGTGGCCGTCGCCAGCCTGTCCGACCGCATCGGTGTCAAACCCATCATGTGGACCGGGTGCGCGCTGCTGATCGGCGCCTCGGTGCCGGCGTTCCTGCTGATCCGATTCGGCGGCGTGTATCCGGTGATCTTCATCGGCGTGCTGCTGATCGGGCTGATGGAACTGTGCTTCGACAGCACCGGGCCGGCCATGCTGCCGGCGCTGTTTCCCACCAACGTGCGCTACGGGGCGCTGGCCATCTCCTACAACATCTCGATATCGCTGGTCGGCGGCGTCACTCCGCTGATCGCCCAGGCGCTGGTGTCGGCCACCGGCAACGTGATGGTGCCGGCCTACATGCTGATCTTCGGTGGCGCGGTGGGGGCCGTCACGCTGCTGTTCACCCCCGAGGTCGCCGGCAAACCGTTGCCGGGCTCGGGGCCCGCGGTGGAAACCGAACGGGAGGCCCGCGCGCTGGCCGACGACGTCCGCTAGCCCGGGAACGTTTATCGCGCACACGTTTATTTGGCGGTGACGGGTTATCCGTCACGGATGAGGTCCGGTTTCCACCGGCGGCTGTGTCTGCTCAACGCGCGGCTCGCCGAGATGTGCGCAATGGCCGCCGACGCGATCGCGCAGGCCACCCACGCGCTGCTGGACGTTGACCTGTTGACGGCCGAGGGTGTCATCACCCGCCAGCACAGCATCGCCGCCCTGGGCCTG
The DNA here is from genome assembly GCF_000523975.1 of Mycobacterium sp. MAC_080597_8934. NCBI lineage: Bacteria > Bacillati > Actinomycetota > Actinomycetes > Mycobacteriales > Mycobacteriaceae > Mycobacterium > Mycobacterium sp. MAC_080597_8934. Next base: position 167,255 of record NZ_JAOS01000050.1, read on the forward strand.
CAGGCCGAGGAGACCGCGTTCGCGTTGTTGGCGTTGCAGGCGCCGGTGGCCACGGATCTGCGCGCGGTGGTCAGCGCGCTGCGGATCGCCGCCGACGCCCAGCGGATGGTCGAGCTGGCGGTGCACGTCGCCGAGATCGCCCGCCGGCGCCACCCCGACAGCGCCGTGCCGGCGGAGGTGCGGCCGATCATCGCGGCCATGGGTGAGGCGGCCGAGGCGCTGGCCGCCGGTGCGCGCGAGGTGCTGCTGTCCCAGGACCCGCGCCGGGCGGCGCAGATCCGCCGCGACGACGACACGATGGACGAGTTGCATCGCCGGCTGTTGTCGGTGCTGATGGACCCGGCGTGGACGCCGGGCGTCGCCGCCGCGGTGGACGCCACGCTGCTGGGCCGCTTCTACGAACGCTTCGCCGACCACGCCGTCGAGATCGCGCGGCGCGTCATCTTCCAGGCCACCGGGCGTTAGACACCGGCACATTCGGGTGTGGCCGACGCGCGCTCGGGCTATTAGGAGGTAGGCCGTCCAGACCGCGGGCGGCGATCACGGCGCCACAGGCGACAGAGGCGACAGGCGGGTGCGACAACCATGGAACCGATTTCACCGACGGATGCGTTGTTCCTCATCGGCGAGTCACGCGAGCATCCGATGCACGTGGGCTCGCTGCAGCTGTTCGAGCCGCCGCCGGACGCCGGCCCGCATTTCGTGCGCGAGAGCTATCAGGCGATGCTCGAGTGCACCGACGTGCAGCCCACCTTCCGCAAGCACCCGGCGTTCTTCGGCGGCGTCACCAACCTGGCCTGGTCGGTCGACAAGGAGGTCGAGCTCGACTACCACCTGCGCCGCTCGGCGCTGCCCGAACCCGGACGGGTGCGCGACCTGCTGGAGCTGGCGTCCCGGCTGCACGGCAGCCTGCTCGACCGGCACCGCCCGCTGTGGGAGGCGCATCTGGTCGAAGGCCTCCAGGACGGCCGGTACGCCGTCTACACCAAGTACCACCACTCCCTGATGGACGGGGTGTCCGCGCTGCGGCTGGTGCAGCGGGCCTTCACCCCCGATCCGGACGACGACGAGGTCCGGGTGCCCTGGAGCCTGGCGCCGCGCCAGCGCGGACCACGCCGACGCCCGTCGCTGCTCGAGCGGGCCGGCCGCACCGCCGGGTCGGCGCTCGCCCTGGCGCCGTCCACGCTGAAGCTCGCCCGGGCCGCGTTGCTCGAACAGCAACTCACCCTGCCGTTTCAGGCGCCGCGCTCGATGTTCAACGTCCGCATCGGCGGCGCTCGGCGGGTGGCCGCGCAGTCGTGGCCGCTGGAGCGCATCAACGCGGTCAAGGCGGCCACCGGCGCCACGGTCAACGACGTCATCCTCGCGATGTCGTCGGGCGCGCTGCGGGCCTACTTGCTCGACCAGAACGCCCTGCCGGACGCCCCGCTCACCGCGATGGTTCCGGTCAACCTGCGCAAGCCCGACGACGACCGCGGCGGCAACCTGGTCGGCACCTTCCTGTGCAACCTCGCCACCGACCTGGACGACCCCGCCAAGCGGCTGGAGATCATCAGCGCGTCGATCCGCGACACCAAGGAGGTGTTCTGGCAGCTGCCGCCGGCGCAGCAGTTGGCGCTGTCCGCCTTCAACATCGGCGGGCTGTTCTTCGGGCTGATCCCCGGCTACCTGTCGACGGCCTCGCCGCCGTTCAACATCGTCATCTCGAACGTGTCGACCGGCCGCTCGGAGCGGTTGTACTGGCGCGGCGCCCGGCTGGACGGCAACTACCCGCTGTCCATCCCGCTGGACGGTCAGGCGGTCAACATCACCGTGACCAACAACGCCGACAACCTCGACTTCGGCCTCGTCGGCTGCCGGCGCAGCGTGCCGCATCTGCAGCGGATGCTCGGCCATCTGGAGGCGTCCTTGAAAGAATTGGAGCTGGCCGCCGGCGTCTGAGAAGCGCTGCGCCGCTTACCCGTTGCGGCCCGGCCGGTTTCCGGTGCAGCACTGTCTGCCCGACATGGCGCTGGCCTGCGACGACCCGTTGCCGGTGAAGTTCACCCCGTCGGCACCCTTAGGCAGCTAATCGCCTTCAAACCCGTTGAGCGCCACCGGGATTCGGGTCAAGAGCGTAATCCAGGTAGACGCTGGTGCCGTCCGGGCGGGCGTGGATGGTGCAGTGCTCGGCCAGGTTGTGCATCAGCATGATGCCGCGGGACGCGCGTGGGTCGCTCGACAGCCGGCACGACGGGCTCTGCCACCGGCCGCGGTCGCTCACGCACACCCGGATCGACTCGGCGCCCGGGTCGTAGCTGGCCTGCAGCTTCATCGCGCCGGTTCCGCGGTGCGAGCGGTAGGCGTGCTCGACGCAATTGGCCAGCGCCTCGTTGACTCCCAGCACCACGTCGTCACGCACATCGTCGGGCGCCCGCACCTCGTGCTGCAGCCACCGGTGCAGGGCGCGGCGCCACGCCGTCACGGTGTCGGGGCGGGCGCTGCCGGCCAGCGTCAACCGCACCGGCGTGGCAGTCTGCGACGGTAGTGGGCTCATGAGTGCCGCATACCCCGTTGCGGGGGCGGCGATAACCTTTTCCGGGTATCGCTTCGACCACGGATCAGTTGCGGTCCGGAATCCGGCGGCGCGGCCGCAGCACCGGCGTCACCAGTTGACCCGTGGCCAGGTAGCTGTCGAGATTGCGCAGCGCCAACGAAGCCATCGCCCGCCGGGTCCGGGCGGTGGCGCTGCCGACGTGCGGCAGCAGCACCACGTTGTCCAGGCCGACCAACTCGGCGGGCACGTGCGGCTCGTCGGCGAACACGTCCAGCCCCGCGCCGGCCAGTTCACCGCCGGCCAGCATCTCCACCAGCGCCTCCTGGTCGACGACGCTGCCCCGGGCGATGTTGATCAGGTAACCCTCGGGGCCCAGGGCGCGCAGCACGGCGCGGTCGACGAGTTTGTGGGCCTGGTGGTCGCCGGTGGTGGCGACCACCAGCACGTCGACCGATTCGGCGAGCTCGACGGCGGAGGCGGCATAGCGATACGGGGAGCCGTCGATGCGGCGACGGTTGTGATAGGCGATGGCGCAGTCGAATCCGCGCAGCCTGGTCGCGATCGCCGAGCCGATGCGCCCCAGGCCCAGGATGCCGACCTGGAGCCCGCTGACGTCCCGGCCGTACGGGAACGGCCCCTCGCGCGCCCACCGCCCGGCCCGCACATACCGATCGGCGGCGCCCAACCGGCGCAGCGTCATCAGGATCAGGCCCAGCGCGGTGTCGGCGACGGTATCGGAGAGCACGTCCGGAGTGTTGCTGACGCCGATTCCGCGGCGGTCGGCGGCCGCGGTTTCGATCAGGTCCACGCCGGCGCCGTTGTTGACGATGACCTCCAGGTTGGGCAACGCCGCGATCAGGGCGGCGTCCACCCCGGGCCGTCCCCAGGTCAGCAGCGCCCGCACCTCGGCGGCGTGCTCGGCCAGGAACCGGTCGCGCGCGGCGCCGTCGGGCAGTCTCGGGACGTCGTAGCGCGCGGCCAGCTCTTCTGCGAACGCCGGCTCCAATTCGCCGACCCGGAACACGCCGCTGAGCTTTGTCACCGCCACGCCTCCATCATCGCCGACGCGGCGATGCGGGAAGGAATCGCGTCGGGACGCGGTTGAACCGCGAATGCGCATCGGAGTCGTCTTCCCCCAGACCGAGATCGGATCGGACCCCGCGGTGCTGCGCAGCTACGCGCAGCGGGTCGAGGAGCTCGGGTTCACCCACATCCTGGCCTACGACCACGTCGTCGGCGCCGACCCGCGGGTGCATTACGGGTGGCGGGGCCCCTACGACATCGACTCGACCTTTCACGAGCCGTTCGTGTTGTTCGGCTACCTGGCGGCGATCACCTCGCTGGAACTGGTCACCGGCGTCATCATCTTGCCGCAGCGCCAGTCGGTGCTGGTGGCCAAGCAGGCCGCCGAGGTCGACCTGCTCACTGGTGGCCGCTTCCGGCTCGGCATCGGATTGGGTTGGAACGCCGTCGAATACGAAGCGCTCGGTGAGACGTTCACCAATCGCGGCAAGCGCTCCGAGGAGCAGGTCGAGCTGATGCGCAGGCTGTGGACCGAACGCTCGGTCACCTTCGACGGCAAATACCACACCGTGACCGCGGCGGGACTGGCCCCGCTGCCCGTCCAGCGGCCGATCCCGGTGTGGTTCGGCGCCGCCTCCGATCGCGCCTTCGAACGCGCCGGGCGCCTCGGCGACGGCTGGTTCCCGATGACCGAACCGGGACCCGGCCTGGACCACGCACTCGAGCAGGTGACCCGCGCGGCCGAGGCGGCCGGCCGCGACGCCACGAGCCTCGGGATGGAAGGCCGGGTCAGCTGGACCGACGACCGCGACAAGCTGGCCGGCGACATCGCCGCGTGGAAAGCCGCTGGGGCCACGCATCTTTCGGTGAACACCATGAAGGCCGGGTTCGCCGGCGTCGACGAGCACCTCGCCGCGCTGGAGCGGGTGGCCGCCGACCTGAGGTAGCGCGCGCAGGTCACGCGCCCCCGGGCGCGGAGGTCACACACCCCCGGGCGAAGAGACCTGTTCGACCAGGCTCAGGTGCGAGTTGCGGCGCCGCGCCGCCGGCTCGGCCGTGTCGCGGACCTCGACCGTTCCACCGGTGGCGCAGTGCCGTCGTTGCCAGTCGCCGATCGCCTGATGCGCGGCGTGATCGAGATAGTTGGTGAGCAGGTGCACGGTCACCGAGGTGCGCTCGGGGATGGAGGCCAGCACGCCGGTCAGCCGTGGCAACGCCAGGAAGGTGCATGCCCCCTCGATGACGACGTGCCATCCGTCGCCCACCGGTTCGGCCTCGATCCTGGCCCGCACCACCCGCCACCCGGTCACCACCACGGCGAGCAGCAGACCGATCAGCACGCCGTGCAGCAGGTTGAGGAAGATGACGCTGGTGACCGTGACCAGATAGATGGCGAGATCGCCGTTGCGCAAAGCGGTTTCGATGTGCGCCGGCTTCAGCAACTCGATCCCGATGACGATCAGCAGGCCGGCAAGCGCGGCGGTGGGGATCTTTTCGACCAGCCCGGCAAAAGGCACCGCGAACACCAGCACCCAGAAACCGTGCATGATGGTCGAAGCGCGGGTTTTCGCACCGGCGTTGACGTTCGCCGAGCTGCGCACGATGACCCCGGCGATGGGCAGCCCACCCAGCGCGCCGGACGCGATGTTCGCGGCGCCCTGGCCGATCAGCTCGCGGTTGAAATCGGTTCGGGGGCCGGTGTGCATGCGGTCGATCGACACCGCGGTGAGCAGGCTCTGCACGCTGGTGATCAGGGTGACGGTGATCACGGCGATCGCGACGGCCCCCCAATTCCCGTGCGGCAGGGATGGCAACCGCACCGCGTCCAGCACCGAGCCGTCCAGCTCGATCCGGGATACCTTGAACGGCAGCACCATTGAGATGATCGTGACCACCACGATGGCGACCAGCGGACCGGGGACGATGGCCAGCCGGGCCGGGACCCAGCGCCAGGCCACCAGGATCGCGATCACCAGCAGGCCCAACACCAGTCCCGGGCGGTGCGCACCGAGAATCTGCGCGGGCAGGCCGGTGACATTGCTCCAGGCCGAACTCTTGGATGACCCGCCCAACAGCACGTGCACCTGCTGCAGGGCGATCGTGATGCCGATACCGGCCAGCATGGCGTGCACCACGACTGGCGAGATGGCCAGGGCGGCGCGGGCGATCCTGCTGAACCCCAACAAGACCTGCAGGATTCCCGCGACGACGGTGATGAAACAGGTGACACCCCAGCCGAATTCGGCCACCACGTCGGCCACCACGACGGTGAGCCCGGCGGCGGGCCCGCTGACCTGTAGCGGCGATCCCCCGAGCCATCCGCCGACGATGCCCCCGACGATCGCGGCGATCAGGCCGGCGAGAACCGGGGCGTCCGAAGCGATCGCGATCCCCAGCGACAGCGGAAGTGCCACCAGGAAAACCACCAACGAGGCGGGCAGATCGTAGCGGAGCACCTCGCGGAGCCGTTCGCTTCGCGACGTCGACACACCTTGCCGCTCTGGTGATCCGGCTCGTTGCATGGGGCCCTCCCCTGAATTCGTCAATGGCGGTGGGCTTTTGGATATCCACCCGGTAACGACACGCCGAAGGTTCGAATATCCGTACAGCGCAGGCGATTACAGATACCAGGAACGTCGTTGTCCAGCTGGCCAGACCTCGGCCGCTGGGTACGAAGGTAGGTGGACGCCCGACAACGGGTCAACCGGACCGGCCGGGCGCATACCGAATCCAAATGTTTTTGGATTACTCCAAAACAAAGACCGGGATCTGCCTGGCCGTCTTCGTCTGGTACTCGGCGTAGGGAGGATAGGCCTGGACCGCGCGTCGCCACCACTGCTCGCGTTCGGCTCCGGCCAGCTCCCGCGCCCGCAGAGTGACAACCTTGTCGCCGTCCTGCAGCGTCACCTCCGGGTGGGCCTTGAGATTGAAGTACCACGCGGGATGTTCCGGCGCGCCACCCTTGGACGCGACGACGGCGTACCGGCCGTCGTGTTCCACCCGCATCAACGGCACGTAGCGCCTCTTGCCCGACTTCGCCCCGGTCATGGTCACCAGCACGACGGGCCGGTCGAAGACCTCGACCCCGTCGGTCGTGCCCTGCCGCAGAATCCGTTCGGTCTGTTCGCGCACCCAGTCGGTGGGGCTCAGTTCGATGTCGTCGGCCATACCAGCATTGTCACGGGCGCGTGCAGTGAAAGCCAATCGCTTATATCAGCTAACTGGTTGCCGTTTCGGTCACGACTCGGGCGCAACAGCCTTGCACCATATATCAGGTGCGTTGACATATATCAGGCTGCTTGATATAAAGTGAGCATGTCTCAACCAACGCACGAGATGTTCGAAGCGGCCTACCGGGGCGAGTCACCCGAGATGGGCGAGGGCGCCCGGCCGCCGTGGAGCATCGGCGAACCGCAGCCCGAGATCGCGGCCCTCATCGAGGCCGGCAAGTTCCACGGCGACGTGCTGGACGCCGGGTGTGGCGAGGCCGCGGTCTCGCTGTACCTGGCGGAGCGCGGGTTCACCACGGTGGGCCTGGACCAATCGCCCACCGCGATCAAGCTGGCGCGTGAGAAGGCCGCCCGTCGCGGCCTGACCAGCGCCAGCTTCGAGGTCGCCGACATCAGCGACTTCACCGGCTACGACGGTCGTTTCGGCACCATCGTGGACAGCACCCTGTTCCATTCGATGCCCGTCGAGCTGCGCGAGGGCTATCAGCGATCGATCGTGCGGGCCGCCGCGCCGGGGGCGTCGTACTTCGTCCTGGTCTTCGACCGCAACGCGATGCCGGCCGAGGGCCCGGTCAACGCGGTCACCGAGGACGAGCTGCGCGAGGTGGTCGGCAAGTACTGGGTGATCGACGAGATCCGGCCGGCGCGCATTCACGCCAACGTGCCGGAGAACTTCCTAGCCGGCTTCGAGGCATTCGCCGGCGCCGACATTCGCGACGAGGACAACGGACGTAAGTCCGTGGGCGCCTGGTTGCTGTCGGCGCACCTCGGCTAGCGGCACGGCAAAACTTGGGCCCGCCGGGTTTCGGCGGCGGTGATTCGGGAGACCCTCATCCGAGAGACTGCAGACGTTCAGAGGAGATCCCGGTGGATCAGCACGCCGACACCGAACCGGCCGCCCGGCCGTCGGACGCCCGCAAGCCAACCGAGGAACAGCGCAGGCGACAGCAACAGCTCGAGCACCAGGACGAAGACCTGGACGCGCCCGGCCTGCACCAGTCCCGCCACGACGTTCCCGACGAGAGCACCCGCTGATCGCTAGCGAAACACGCTCAGCCCGAACATGTTTCGGTCCTGACCGAACGCCGGCGGTCGTGGGCGAGCGCTGCCCCCGCCGCGGCGGTCAGCGTGACGCCGCCCAGGACCGTCGTCGGGATGGCCCACGCCCGCCGCATCAGCAACGCGTCGTTGCACTGGCTGACGTAGTCGTTGCCGGTGTTCGACGGCTGACCCCGCGGCTTTCTCGGCACGCTCGCCGCCTGGGTCAGCTCCGTCGTGAAGCCGCTGCCGCATTTGACCTGCAGGCCGAACTGATCGTAGGCATCGATGAAGACCGGGAACCGCAGCGCCAGCAGGCCGCCGGCCAGGCACACCACGGCCGCGAAGACGATCAGCGGACCGCGGTGCATCACGCCACCCCCTAGGTCATGCACACGTTGGCGAACAGCAGCACCGGCCAGGACACGATCGAACCCAGGAACGACACCACCAGATCGACCCCGTGCATGTCGTGCAGATGCGCCGTGTGGGTGCTCGACCAGATGACGCCGACGATCAGGTACGGCGTCCCCAGCAGGATGCCCAGGCCCAGCAGTTCGGCGATGGTCAACTGATAGTCCAGGACTTTGCGAATCGTGCTGAGCATGGGCCTGCCTTCCCGCGGGCGCTGCGGACTGGACGGCAATTATGTTAATAGCCATTCGGACGGTCCGGTAGTACCCCGGGGATACTTGTCACCCGTGCCATCGGCCCAGTGCAACCGAAGATGCGGGGCCGCATGGGCGATCCAGGGACAGGCGTTGCCGCCGCGCGCCTGAGCCGGCCGAAAAGTGGAGCGTGGTTCGCCAACCCGTCAGCGGCGTTGCCGGCCGGCGCCGCGAACTCCGTCGCGCGATGCGGCCGCGGGTCGTCCCAGCACCGTGACCTCCATCAGCCGCCGAACCGTGGTGCTGGCGGGCGCGCCGCTGTTGGGGTAAACCAGCCGGCCGATGTCCACCGCCAGGGCAAACGCGGCGTGCACGGCATAGCGGGCGCGGCCCAGGGTCAGTTCCGGTCTGGCCGCCACGGCGAGCCGGGCCCAGGATTCGACGGTGGAGCGCTGAATGTTGTAGAGCAGCACCGCGTCTGTCTCCGGCAGGTTGTGCCGCTCGGTGTAGTACACGCACGCCAGCTCGGGGTTGGCGAAGGACCGCGTGACGTAGGCCTCGATGAGGCGCGCCAGCGCCTGCTCCGGGTCGCTGCTGGTGGCCAGGATGCTGGACAGGTCGGCGGAGAGCTGGTCGGCGGCGCGCCGGTAGTAGACCGCCAGGATCGCGGCCTTCCCCGGAAAGTATTGGTAGATGCTGGCAACCGGGATGCCGACCGCCGCGGCAATGTCTTCCATCCCGGTTTCCCGGTAGCCGCGCTCGTTGAACAGCCGCATCGATTCGTGCAGCAGCAGTTCGTAGCTGCCGGCGGCGCTGGTCAGCGTCGGCGCCCGCGCCGGTTCGGCGCCGCGGCCCCGCTGTGTCGGCAGCTCGGCCTTCAGCACGGCGGCGGCGATGTCGCTCAGCGTCGCGCGGATCTCGGCGTTGCCGAGCCGGGACCGGTGGTCGGTGATGCTGCCGATGACGCTCAGGGTGGCCGCCGACAGGATCCATCGTTGCCGCGACGTGAGTTTCGGCCGGAGCTTGATCAGCGGACGCTGCAGCCGCCGGTTGATCACCTTGATCTGCTCGGCCAGCTTGCGCTGGTCGTCGCCGCGCAGATAGCGACCCTCCCAGCGATAGAGCCCGCCGGCGGTGCGGTTGACGATGGTGGTGTCGATCAGCGCGGTGGTGAGCGCGCTCAGGGTTTCCCCCGGATCGGCGTCGGCGGGCAGGTCGTCGGCGAACGCCGTGGCGTCCACCAGTTGCTGGCCCAGCGCCAGGAAGACCTCACGGAACAAGTCGTATTTGCCCTGGGAATGCCGGTACAGGGCGGCGGCCGAGATGCCCACCCGCGCCGCGATGTTCTCCATGCTGACCGCGTGGTAACCGAGCTCGCTGAACGCGTCGGTGGCGGCCCGGGCGATCTGGACCTTGCGGTCCTTCGGGCGCCGCTTCACCGGATCCGCGGACGCTCGGCTGGCCGATGGCATACAGATCACCGTAGCCGCAGAAGCCGCTGACCGGGCGATTGGTGGACGGCCGGCCGGGCGCAGCCGGTGAACCGAGCGCACCCGGTTGGGCGCAGCGTGATATCCGAGCTCACTGGCCGGCCGACCCCGTTACGCCCCGCCGAATTCCGGCCGCAGCACCGGGGCAAGCACGCCGAGTGGGATGTGCGGCTGGGCGGTGCCTCCGTCCATCGACCACTGCTCGGATTGCCCGTACTGGATCGGGGAGTCGTGGCCGACCGGGTAATCCGGCAGGTACAGGATCAGCTCGTCGGGCGTCAGCGCCCACGCCTTGTAGCCGCCCGAGAACACCTTGTCCGGTGTCCAACGATCGACGGTGAACGGATACGTTCCCGGCGAGTGCTGCCATGCGGCGCGGTCGAGGGCCTCCTGGATGAACGGTTCGGCCAACGGCGGGATGGCGGCCAACGGGTCCACACCGGGTTTGGTGATGTCGGCCAGCTGTAGCTGCCTGCCGTTGGCCATGTCGAAGGTGAAGGTGCGGTAGGCGTTGTTGAAGGCCGGACCGTCGGCGTGGTAGTCCTCGTGGAACACCACGCTTTGGGCCGGGCCGTGTCCGAAGACCTGAAAGTTCTCCTCGCCCCAGCTGTCCTGGACCATCGAGGCGCCCTTGCTGCGCCAGTTGGTCATCAGGGTGCGCAGATATTGGCGAATCGGCGGGCCGCTGGTCGGGTTGTCGATCAAATCGCCGGGCATCGCCATCTTGATGTCGCGGACGGCTTTTCGTTCCGACAGCACCGAAGTGTGGCAGTACTGCCCGTCCCAATCGCCGCCGAGATCGCCGCAGAACGACTGCGCCGACGCCGACGCCACGGGTGCGGTGAGCGCCGCCATCGTCACCGCCGCCGCGCCGGCCGAGAACTGGAAGATGCGCATCGCCCGAAACGCCCTACGGCAGCTCGACTTTGCTGGCCAGCCAGCGGCCGCCGACATTTTCCATGGTGATCTTCATCCGGCTGCGGTCGACGCGGCCGTCGGGTCGCACCGTATTGCTGACCGTCTGGTCCACCATCAGCAACACCACCACCCTGTTCCTGCTCTGCGATTGGATCGCCGAGTCCACCACCGTACCGTGCGCCGTGGCCTTGTTGTCGATGAGCAATTGCCGAAGCTGCACACTGGCTTTGGTGTAGGTGTCTTTGAACTCGCCGGTGGCTCCGCCGAGCACGGCCGCGAAGTTCTGGTCCACCTGGTTGGCGTCGATGCTCGTCAGCACCTGGGCATAGTCGACCGCGGTGCGCTGCGCCGCCTGCCCGGCCTGGGCCACCGCACGCTGGTCCCACAGTTTCCAGCCCAGCCCCCCGGCCAGGCCGAACGCGCCCGCGTAGACGGCGACGACGAGCGCGGCGCGACCGTACCGTTTCCATTGCCGCGCCGCGGTTTTCGTCTGAGATTCGGTACGGTCCGCCGTGGCTTTTCGGTCATCGTCGGGCGGCTGCTCGACATCGTCGCCGGTGGCGCGTTCCTGGTCGGCGGTGACGGTCACGCTGGTGTCTCCTTGCGGTCTTGAGGTGGATTCAGTGCGGCGGCTCGATGGGCAGCACCGGCCCGCCGTAGGGCGTCGGAATGGTGAAGCGGCCCTTGGGTGTTGGGTCGGTGGTTTGACCGAGATCCGCGCCGGGGGGCGGCCCCGCGGTGTCGTCGCCGCCCGGGCGAGGCGCATTCTTGGCCCCGCGGACCAGCACCTGTGGGTCGTCGTCTCGGCAGTAGGTGTACAAGAACGGTTCGGGGTAGTCCGCCGATGACGACGGGCGCCGGGGGGTGCCGTAGTCGCAGGTGTAGCGAGGGTAGATGTCGGCGGTGGCCCACAGCCCATGTTCGTGCATGGTGGTCATCAACGCCTCGAGCGTGGACCCGCGGTAGTTGGGGAAGACCGCGTTGAGCGCCGGGACCCGCAGGTAGACGACCCGCGCGGTGGTGACCAGGTTGGCCAGCAGCCCGACCATGGTGTCGGAATTGTCGTCGAACAGGTTGTCCACCGTGGACAACGCATGCGGGGTCTGGTCGACGAGGCGGCGGTAGCCGCGGTCCATCTTGTTCACACCGGCCATCAGGTCGCCGACGTTGCGGGCGGCGACCGAGAGGCCGGCGTTCTTGTCGGAGAGGGTGGTCAGCACGACGCGGCTGGTCTTGAGCATGCTGACCGTCTGCGGCAGCACCGGGTCCATGGTGGAGAGCAGGAAGGTGGATCCGTCGATGATGTCGGTGAGTTTTTGCGGACCCTGGTTGCTCAAACTCAGTTCCCGCTTGACGATTTCGAGTTTCTTCGGGTCGGTCTGGGCAAGCAGCCCGTCGGCGTCGGCCAGCACCTGCGAGAGCGGGATGGGCGTGGTGGTGTGTTGCGGGCCGATCACGCTGCCGTTCGATAGGAACGGGCCGGTGTTGGAGGTGGGCTCGAAGTCGATGTACTGCTCGCCCGCGGGGGACAACCCGGACACCCGCACCGGGCTGGATGCGGGAATCCTGGTGTGCGCGTCGATGTTGGCGACGACCTCGACACCGCTGGGGATCGGTCGCAGCGATGTGATCCGCCCGACCCGGATGCCGCGGACCGACACGTCCTGGTTGGCCAGCAGCCCGCCGGATTCGGGCAGCCGGATGGTGACCTGGTAGGTCGACTCCAGCGGGTTGACCCGCAGGGCGCCGAGCGCCAGGTAGGCCGCGCCGACCACGAGCGTGACCAGCAGGGCGAGCCCGGACAGCCAGGTCCGTTGGCGGTGGCCGGCTTTCACCACGCCGACGACGAGACGGCCGAGGGTGTCGATCACCGCGGTGGCTCCGGGACCATGGGATCCGGGGGCGCCTGCCCGGCGGGGGCCGGCGGCAGCGGCGGACCGGACGGCGTCCACGGGCTCTGGCCCATCGGGGTTTGCGGCCCGCGGCCCACCACCCGTTCCTGTAGCCGCCACAACACGTACTTGATCGAGCCGATCAGGTAGTTCCAGTCGCGGCGCATCGGCCCGTGGAAGGCCGGATCACCCTTGAATCCCCCGGTCTCGGCGCCGGTGCCGGGGCGGGACCCGAGTACCAGCCGGTCGAAACTGCCGCGGACCGAGATGGCTTGGCTGGGCGTGGCTTTCACGAACGGCGGGATCAGCCGGTTCAGGCCGGCCAGGCTGGTGTCGGGGCTCAACACGACGTCGTTCCAGGCGGCGGCGATGGCGTTGGCGTCCTTGATGACGCTGCGGCCGGTCTTGTCGGTGCCGGCAATCGACGGGAATTTGGAGAGCTGGCGGGTGGTGGCCCCGAGTTCGTCGACCACGTCGGCGATCTCGTCGGCGTTGCCGGACAGCACGTCGGTGGCGGGGCCGACGGCCCGCAGCACGTCGGTGATCGCCTGGTTCTTGGCGTCCAACCGGTCGGCCAGCGCCGCGGTTTCGGTGACTGCGGCGTCGATTTGGTCGGAGCGGGCATTGAGCTTGGTCAGCAGCGAATTGGTCCGGTTGATCAGGTCGCCGAAGGCGCGGCCCTGGTCGCCTGTTGCCTTGCCGGCTCCGTTGACGATGTTGGTGAAGTTGCGGACCGCGCCGCCGTTGACGAGCAGGGCCGCCGAGCTGAGCACGCTTTCCACGGTGGCGGCGGCGCGGGTGGCCGGCAGCCCGATGGTGTCGCCGGCCTTGAGCAGCGGGGCGCTGGGATCGGCCGGGACGGGTGGCTTGATCGCGACGAACACGTCCCCGAGCGGGGTGGCAGAACGCAGTTCCGCGGTGCTGCCGACGGGGACCCGGACACCGTCCATGATGCGCAGCGTGGTCACCGCGGTGTAGTTGCGCGCGACCATCGATTCGAGCTGCCCCACATCGGCGCCGGCGAGTTTGACCTTCGCGTGGGCGGGCAGGTTCAGCGCGTTGGAGAAGACGGCGTTGAGCAGGTATCCGCCCGAGCCGATCCCCGGTGCCGGCAGCGGCAGGCTGGCCAGTCCGTTGGTGGCGCAACCCGAGCTGGCCATGACCGCGCTGCACGCCACCGCCAATGCCTTGCGCTTGCCTGCCTTCATCGCTACTGCCCCATCGCCGAAAGACCGTCGAGTATGTAGGTCAGCCCGAAGTCGGGGCCGTAGTCCTGCAACGTGCCGGTGCTGCAACCTAATTGGCGCAGATGCATCAGATTGCACAGCTCCTTGGCGGACTGGCTGTCGGTGAGCGCCTTGTCGAGCAGGCCGTGCACCCGGATCGCGCCGTTGTTCTGGTCGACGGTGTTGTAGAGGTTTTCCAGGGTCAGCGGCAGCACGTCGAGCAGCTCGGCCACGCCGCGCTGATCGTCGACGAGTGTCTTGGCGGCGGTGTCGCCGTTGCGGACGGCCTGTTTGAGGTTGTCCCGGTTGTTCTCCATCAGCGTGGTGACCTCTTCCAGGATGCGGTTGATGGTGCGACCGGTGGCGCCGGTGCCGAACTTCTCGTCGGCCAGGATCTGGCTGAGCTGGCGTGTGGTGGAACCGAATTCGCGCACCTTGGCGTCGTTGCGCGCGGCGGCCTCGGTGATCGAGCTGAGGTCGGTGATGATGGTGGTCAGCTGCTCGCGGGTGGTGACGCCCCGCTCGGAGCTGAGGCGCAGCGCCTTGGAAAGCTCATCGAGGGCGGCCAGGATCTTCTTGCCGTTCCCGTCGGTGATGGCCACCGCCGCGTCGCTCACGTCGGCGATCGGCCCGCCGCCTTTGCCGTCGCCCTTGAGCGATTTGGACACCTTGTCGAGCATGTCGAGCACCCGGTCGAAGGCGACCGGCGTCTTGGTCCGGGTGAGCCCGATGGTGTCGTGGTTCTTCAGCACCGGCCCGCCGCGATACGGCGGCGTCAGTTCCACCTGGCGGTCGGTGAGGATCGAGGTGCTGATGGTGACGGCGCGGACCGCCGCAGGAATCTTCACCTTCTTGTCCACCGTCAGCTCGGCCTCCACATAACTGCCCTTGGACGTGACCTTGCTGACCTTGCCCACCGGCATGCCGAGCACCGCCACGACATTGCCCTCGTACAGGCCTGCGGCGCTGTCGAATTGGGCCGTCACTGTCATGGTGTCGAGGCGGGCCTTGACGTAGTGGCCAACCACCCCGATGGCGACGGCGGCCAGCGCCGCGGCGGCGGCAGCCAGGGCGATGAGTTTGCGTCGCCGGGACGTCATTTGCAGTCCTTGAAGTACTGGATCATGTTGAATTCCTTGGCCCGGCCGCTGATTGCGCACATCCAGGAGTCGATGGCCAGCCCATTGGGCAGGTTGAACTCGACGACCGGGCCGTAGCCGGTGGCGTTGGTCAGGCCCCGCAGCGTCACCGGGGCGACCTGCAGGATGTTGCGCACCAGGTCGTCGTGCTGGCCGACCATGTTGGTCAGCTGGTGCAGGTTCGCGAACAACTCGTCGAGCATCGGCCGGTTGTTGACGACGATCTTGTCGAGTTGGTCCACGAGTTCGGTCAGCGCCGCGAACATGGCGTGGAAGGTGGCCTGTCGCGCCACCAGGTGGCCGAGCAGATCCTGACCCTGATCCATCAGATGCCCGATGTTGCTCTGCTGATTGCGAAGCGTATTGACCACGCGCTGAGTGCTTTTCAGCAGCGCACCCAGCTGGCCGCGCCGGTCCGCGGTGATCGTCGACAACGTCTGCAGGTTTGCGACGGCCTGAGGTACCAGCGGCGGCACCCCGCCGAGTTGTTTGCCCAGCACGGCCAGTGACTGCGCGAACTGGTCGGAGTCGACCTGCTCGAAGGTGGTGGTGGCGTCCTCCAGCAGCGACTGCAGGTCGTAGGGCACCTCGGTGTGGGCGAGCGGGATCGTGTTGGCTGGTAGGGAACCCGGGCCGTCGGGCACCAACTCCAGATAACGCGACCCGAGGATGGTCATGACCTTGATCACCGCTCGGGTGTCCTTGCCCAGCGGCACGTTGTCGCGCACGCTCAGACCGGCCTCGACGTGATCGCCGGCGAGTTTCATGCTGGTGACGTGCCCGACCTCGATGCCGGCGACGGTGATGGGGTTGCCGGGCCGCAGCGTTGCGGCTTGCAGGAATTCGGCGGTGTAGTGGCTGTATCCGACGCCGAGCAACTTGATTCCCAGCGACACCGCGACCAGGACGGCGACCACCACCAGCCCGGCCAGCCCGAGCCATGTCCGGTTGTAGGACTCCAGCGGGCGCCGTCGCAGCCACCGCAGTTTGCGTGTGTCAGCCATTGGCCATGTTCCTGCATCGCGGGGTTTGCCACCCCAGGTTTTTCGTGGTGATCGGATACGCGTTGCCGGGCGTGGCCGCGTTGACGATGAAGGTGGTGATGTCGTTGAGTCCTGGGAAGAATCCGGTGGCGTTCAGGTCGCACGCGTAGGCGTTGCCGTAGGAGCCCTCACTGACGGCGCGGGCAAATCCCTTGAGCAGCAACGGCAGGTTGTCTCCGGTGAACGCCAGCTGGGGCTCGATCCCGACCAGGTGCTTGCTGAATCCCGGCTCCCGGGTTATCAGTTCGTTCAGCGACGGGTCGACGTCGTCGGCGATCGCCGACAGCCGCCGGGTCACCCGGGCGATCGAGCCCACGTCGTCCTGCAGTGCCGCGCGGCGGTCGTCGAAATTGGCCACCGCGTCCCGTGTTTGGTTCAGGGCCTGGTCGAGGTCGTCGTTCTGCCGGGCGACGGTGTCGGTGACTCTGGTCAGGCTGCTGATCAGATCGCCCAGCGACTGGTCGCGCGCCGACAAGGTCTTGGTGATCGTCGACGTCTGTTCCACCAGCAACGGAATGGAGGCCTGGTCGCCTTGTAAGGATTGCAGGACACCCTTGGTCAGGTCGTCGGCGTCTTTGGGGTTGAGCAAGGTGAACAGCGGCTCGAAGCCGTTGAGCAGCTTGCCGACGTCGAAGGAGGGATCGGTCTGCTGCACCGGTATCACACTGCCCGCGGACAGCGTTGTCCTGCTTCCGCTTTCGCCGAGCGACAGCCCCAGATACCGCTGCCCGATGATGTTCTGGTAGGTCACCGAGGCTACGGTATTGCCGTACAAACGCTGGTCGTTTTCGACGATGAACGACACCTTCGCCAATTTCCCGGCCAGTTCCACCTTTTCGACTCGGCCGACACGCACGCCGGCCATCCGGACGTCGTCGCCCACCCGTAGCCCGTACACGTCGGTGAACATCGCCGCGTACGGCGTGGTGGGGCCGGCCACATCGCGCCGCAGGGTGGCATACACCATCCAGGTCACGGCGATGGCAATCGCCATGAACAGCGATAGGCCGATCAGCGGTCCGCGCACCCTCATGTCGGTCCACCCGTCGCCGGCCGTAGCTGCAGGGAGACCGCGCTGCCGCGCGCCACCGGCCCCAGGAGCAGCTGCGTCGCCACGGACGCCGGCCGGCCCTGGCCGGTGATCAGACCCAGCTGGTCGCGTTCGCGTTGGCTACCAACGGGACCGACGTTGCCGCCGTACGCCGCTGGTGCGACCGGACCCGGCGGGGCCGGGCTCGGCGGGGGCGCCGGCGGCGGCGCGTCGTCGGGGTCGGCGGTGCCCGGCACCCGGGGCGCGGGACCGATCTGCCACGGCCACCACGGCAAGGGCGGGTTGGGGTCGGCCAGGCTGGGATTCGGGTTGTACAGCGGAGGGCCGGTCGCCACCAGGTTGCCGTCGGGTCCGATCTGGGTGCCCGGCGGCGGCGCCAGATCCGTGGGTGGGTGGTAGTTCTGCGGTAGCAGCACCTCGGGCAGGTCCGGCCGCACCGCGATCGTCGGCGCGGTGAAACAACTGGGCCCCTGCAGCTGGCCATATCGCGGGCAGTCGGCCCGGGTGTAGGTGTAGGTGGGTGTCAACGCCAGATTGACGCGCATGTTCCCGGTGTCGAGCTCGGGATCCCATACCTCTTGAAAGAACTTGTCGGACAGACGATTCAGCCTGGTGAAGATGGGCACGAATTTGTCGCTGTTCATCGCGAAGACGCCGAGGACCGGGGTGAGATTCTGCGTCATCTCGATCAGCTGGTCGGTGTGGTTGTCGAAGGCCTGCCGGTTGACGCTGAAGGTGTGGTAGGAGCCGGTGACCAGCGACCGGAACTGCTCGCGCTTCTCGACCAGGGTCTGCATCGGTCTGACCGCGTCGTGCAGGACGTCGACCAGGTCCGGCGCGGTGGACTGCAACCCGCGGGTAGCGTCCAGCAGCGCCGAGACCGTGGACGGCCCGGGGTCGGTGGCGACGATGGCGTTGAGCTCGTCGAGCACCCGGGTCAACTGTGCACCGGCGGTGAGCAGCGGGCCGCGCCGGTTGTTCGTGGCCGCGGCGACGGCGGCCAGGATGCCGACGCTGTGGTCTTCGCGGCCCCGCCCGGTGGCGGCCAGGATGTCACGCAGCTTGCTGATGGTGGTCTGGAAGATCACCGTCGACAGCTGCAGGTCTTCGGGGATGCGCGCACCGTTGCGGATGCTGGGGCCCGGCGCGCCGTCGACGAGTTGCACCGACGACACCGCGAACACGTTGCTGGGAACCACCCGCGCCGTCACCGCGCTCGGAATATCCTGGGCGTATTCGGGTTTCAGGTTGATGTGCACGTAGTTGGGCTTGCCGTAGGCCGCGGGAATGACGTTGTCGACCGCGCCGACGAGCAGCCCGTGATACTTGACGTCGGACCGGGCCGGCAGCCCGTCACCCACGTTGGTCAGCTCGGCGACCACGCGGATGTAGTCGTTGAGCCGCCCGGTGGACTTCAGCAGCAGGCCGCCGGTGATCAGCCCGGCGATCAGCAGCACCGTCGCCCCCAGGGCCAGCAGCTGGTGGTCGGTGGGGCCGCGGCCGTCGAAGTCTAACGAATTCGCCATTCAGCCACCGAATCTCGCGCCCGCGTCGATGCTCCACAACGCCATGGTGAGCAACATGTTGACCATGATCACGACGGTGATGCTGGCCCGCATCGCATGCCCGGCGGCTACTCCCACACCCTCGGGGCCGCCGGCGGCGTAGAACCCGTAGTAGCACTGCACGGTGGAGGAGAGCCAGACGAATACCACGCATTTGAGCACCGAGTAGGCGATGTCCTTGGCGCTCAGCATCATCGTGAAGTAGTGCAGGTACGGGCCGATGGATCCGCCGCTGATGATGTTGGCCACCACCTGGCAGGTCAGGTAGGTGACCGCCAGGCAGGCGATGTAGAGCGGAATGACGGCGATCACCGATGCCATCAGCCGCGTCGTGACCAGGAAGGGGATGGGGCGGATGGCCAATGATTCCAGCGCGTCGATCTCTTCGGCGATGCGCATGGCGCCGAGTTGCGCGGTGAACCGGCAGCCGGCCTGCATCGCGAAGGCCAGCGAGGCCATGATCGGCGCCAGTTCGCGGGTGTTGACCAGTGACGAGATGATGCCGGTCGCGGGGCCCAACCCGAGCAGGTTCAGGAAGTTGTACCCCTCGACGGCCACCAACGCGCCGGCGGTGAAGCCGAGCACCACCGCAACGCCCGCGGTACCGCCACCGACCACGATCGAGCCGTTGCCCCACGCGATGTTGGACAGCAACCGCAGGAATTCGGTCCGGTATTGCCGCAGCACGGTGGGCACCGCGAGCACCGCCCGGACGAAGAAGACCAGCATGTGTCCCAGCCGCATGGTAGGCGCGGCGGCGACCCGATAGGCACCGACGAACGGTCGCGCCAGTCCGGGGATGTAGGTCGAGGCCGTCATGTCACAACCCGGTCCTGGGGAACAGCGTGTTGTACAACTCGCTGATGCCGACGTTGACGATCATCAGCACCAGGATCGACTCCACCACGGCCGCGTTCACCGAGTTGGCCACGCCCGCCGGTCCGCCCTTGGTGAAAAGGCCTTTCTGGCAGGCGATTACCGCGACGATCGCGCCGTAGATCACGGCCTTGAGCAGCGCGACGATCATGTCCTCGGTGGTGGCGAAGGACGAGAAGGTCGCCACGAAACTGCCCGGCGCGCCGCGCTGGAAATACACGTTGAACAGATAGCTGGCCAAAAAGCCGACGAAGCAGGTGATTCCGGTCAGGGCGACACCGACCATGATCGCCGCGGCGAAGCGCGGCACCACCAGTCGGCGGATCACCGAGACGCCCATCACCTCCATCGCGTCGGTCTCTTCACGCATGGTCCGCGAGCCGAGGTCGGCGGTGATCGCGGAGCCGACGGCCGACGCCATCAGCACCGCGGCCACCAGCGAGGCGGCCTGGCGGATCACGGCGAGCCCACTGGCTGCGCCGGCGAGCGACGTCGCACCGACCTGGTTGGCCAGCAGGGCGAACTGGATTGACAGCGTCACGCCGATCGGCAGCGCCACCAGCACGGTGGGCAATACCGCGGTGGCCGCCATGAATGCGCCCTGGCGCACGAACTCCGCCCATTGGAAGCGCCCGGTGAACAGATCGACCACGCAGTACTCGACGGTGCGTACCGCGAGAATGTATTGCTCGCCAAGGGTATTGAGTGAGGCAAGCGGGTGCCGCACGACATATCCGGCCGACCACTCCTGGATGGTGGCCACGCTGTCGGGTGCTCGGTCCTCGTCGAGCGCGCGCTCGTCCTGGGCGGTCATCGCCGGATGCGCCCCGGGGCAGCCACTCGCGGCTGCCGGTGTTCGTCACTGAGCGTTCGCTGTGCCCCCACGGGCGGATATGTTAACGGCTACTCAGCTTCGGCGGAAGATCTTCGTTGTCGGTCTCAGCAGCTGCGCTGCGGGGACGCGTGCGCTGAATTGGTGATGACCCCCGGTCATCTCCGTTACAGACCTGGTGGCGGTGCCTTGACGTGGCGATCACTTCGGGGGAAGATCGCCTTCCACGCGGCCGATGTTAATGATGATTTGTCGCAAATGTAGATGCCTTCGATATTCGGTGGCCGGACGATATCGTGTTCCTGGGGGAAGGCGGGATGTTTCTGACGAGGTTGCGACGGGCGGGCAGCGGCCTGGCGGGCGCCGCGCTCGCCGCCGCTGTCGTGCTGTCGGGTCACGCCCACGCCGATCCGGGGCAGCCTCCCCCGCCGCTGCCGGTGTTCACGCCGGCGCCGAGCGATTGGTCGCCGAACTTCGACATCTGGCCCTACAACACCTTCACCTCTCGGGTGACGCCCGAGATGATCTCCGGCATGTCGGACTCCTGCCAGTGGTTCAAGAGCCAATTCGACCCGCTGATGGGCCAGATCAACGACTTCAATACCTATCTCGGTGACCAGCACGACGATTATGCGGCCGGTGCGGTGCAGCGGAATGCGGACGCCGTCGTCGGCAACATCGACCGGTCGACGGCCTTTCTGGCCCCGCGGGTCAAACCGTTGATCATCACCAACCAACCCGACAACTTCGGGCCGTATTCGCCGGTATACGGCGGTGAATCCATGACCCACTTGGCTTTTCAGCTGTCGCGGATCAGCGACAGCATCAAGAGAAAGGATCCGTCGGGCGTCACCCACGCGAACATCGTCTCGGCCACCGGCTGGGCGAACGCACTTCGTGACTCCGGCGCATGCAACTGATGAACGACCGCAAACCACTGCAGACCGTCGGCAACCGGGGAACCTGGTTGGTGCGCCGCTTCCGCGTCGCGGCGGAAGGCATCGCCGACGACGAGGTCGCGCCGGCCGACGAACCCGACGTGGCCGAGGCCTCGCCTGACCAGAGCGAACAGACCGACAAAGCCGCCGAGGGCGAGGGTGGACCGCTGCGGCCGCGAAAAAGACGGCGCATCAAGCTCGTTCGTGCGATTGCCGCCGGCATCCTGGCGGCGGTGCTCGCCACCGCCGGATACGAGGGCTGGCTGCTGTTCGAGCAGCATCAGAAGGACGTCGCCGCGGCGCAAGCCCTCGATGCGGCGAAGAAATACATCCTCGCGCTGACAAGCGTGGACACCACCGCGATCGACAAGAACTTCGCCGAGGTTCTCGACGGGTCCACCGGTGAGTTCAAAGACATGTACACCAAATCAAGTGCCCAGCTGCGCCAGACGCTGATCGACAACAAGGCGGCGGCGCACGGGAATGTGGTCGACGCCGCGGTGCGCTCCGCCACCGAGGACAAGGTGGAGGTTGTGCTGTTCGTCGATCAGTCGGTGAGCAACGGCGCCGCGCCGGCGCCTCAACTCGATCGCAGCCGGGTCAAGATGACCATGGAGAAGGTGGACGGCCGGTGGCTGGCCAGCAAGGTGGAGCTGCCGTGACGCCCGACCCTGTCCGTCGGCGCCACTATGCGATGCCGGGGCTGATCAACGGCGCGATCGCGCTGCGCGGGACGGAGACCCGGGTAGCTTCCATGGCCGGCTGCAGCGCGTTCTGGTCGAAGAAGAACACGATGGCGTCGTCGGTGATGGCGAAGCTCTGGTAGTTCGCCGGGTCGAGCCCGGTGGCGGGCGGAATCGAGACGGTGGCACGGTACCGGTCGGCCAGCGTCTTCTGCACGATCGGCAAGATCTCCTGCAGCGGTTGTGTTCCCGGCCGGAACAACGCGTCGAACGTGACGGGCTGCTGGCTGGCCAGGTTGTAGTTGAACGACTTGTACCAAACCATCGGGTGCGCCGCGCCCAGGTTCTGATAGATCTCGGTCACCACCGACTGGGTGCCCGCCGCCTGCGAGCCCGAGCTGTACCGGGTGCCGGTAACCTTCAGCGCCGTCGGCGACGTCGACGTCTGACCCGCTGAGCGGGCATTGCGAAAGTCGTTGTCGACCTTGGTCAAATAGCCGATCATCGTCTGCTCGTCGGGATAGTTGGCGGGAAACACCATCCGGACATCCGGTGACGGGGTCTCGTAGTGGCACATCTGAGTGGAATCGACGCTCGACGGGTCGCACAATTGGGTGTCCGCGTGGGCCGGCGCCGGGCAACACAGTACGGCTCCCGCAGCAAGGACCGCCCACAGCGCCGTGATTGGCCGCCATCCCGCCCGGCCGCCGTCCGAATGCACCACCGCATTCTCACAGATCGGCGACGGCGCGCAACCGGATGGTGCGCAAGCCTATTGACGATCCCCACCGGCCAGGACAGTTCCAGCGCTCACCGCGATACCGACTGCAATTCGGCCGGAGCAGCAGCCGGGACGCCATCGCGTTGCGTGCGCGGCCGACTCGCCGCCCTGGTGTTGATCCAGCAGGCGAGCCCGCCCAGCACCAATCCCGCCGCCACCCCCTGGTCGGGCCGTTGACCGAGGATGATCCATGACAGCACGGCCGCCACTGCGGGGATGACGGCGAACAGCATCGCCACTGCCGCCGCGCCGTGGGCGTTGATGGCGCGCACATACAGGCTCACCGCCAGCGTGGCGTTCAGCAGCACCATGGCGGCCACCGCAACCAGCGCCTTGCGGCCGTCGTGCACCCCGAAAGGGGTCAGCATCGCGAGCCCGGCCGCCGGTAGCAGGGCGACCCCGTTTTGCAGGGCGCTCATCGCACGGAAATCGACACCGCCGCAGAATCGCTGCTGGTAAACACCTCCGGCCGAAAGGCCGAGCAGCGCAACGAAAAGCAGCACGATGACCGGGTCGACCCCATGCGTGCTCATCAACCGCTGTGAGCAGGCGGCGAGCACCGCGAGCACGCCCAGCACCAGCGCCACCGTCCGCTGCACGCCGAGCGGTTCGCGAAGGAACGTCGCCGCCAGGATCGCGGTGGCCACGGGATTCATCGCGATCATCACCGCGCAGAGCACCGCCGGTGCGCCCAGCTGCACGGCCTCGTAGAGGCAGCAGAACTGCACGCCCTGGATCAACAGCCCGGCGACGATGACGTGGCCGAGCCGGGCGCCACGCGGCCAGCCCGCCTTGGCGATCGCGGTCCACACCGCCAAAACCATTGCGGCCAAACCGAACCGCAGCACCAGGGCGGCCATCGGCGTCATGGCGACCACCGCCAGCGTTCCGATCGGGTAACCGAGCGCGTAAAAGAACGTCACCGCCGAGGCGGTGGTCAGGGGCATGCGCGGCCGAGTCATGCACCCATGCTCGCGTGATCGAGCGGAGCCGTCCAACGATTATTTGGGATCGCCACCGATCATGCTTACTTATCAGCGCTGCGCCCAACAGCTGTGATTCGACGCACAATACAGCGAATTGATCGAGCGATCGAATCGGATTAAGCTGCTGGCCGTGGGCCAGGTGCTGGACATCGCGCCGTTGCGCAGCCTCGTCGCCGTCGCCGACTGCGGCGGCTTCCACCGAGCTGCCGCCGCCCTGCACCTGAGCCAATCCGCGGTCAGCCAACATCTACGCCGAATCGAGGCCGTCGTCGGCGAACCGATCGTTCAACGTTCCGGCCGCGGCGTGGTTTTCACCGAAGTCGGGCAGAAGGCGCTGCGGCATGCCCGGACCATCCTGGCCGCGCATGACACCGCGCTCGACGACCTCGGCGCCACCGAGAACAAGGTCCTGACCATCGGCGCCACCGAGCACGGCGCCGACGTCATGCTGGCCGGCCTGTCGGGCGCGCTGCGTGATCGCCTTCCCGACCTCCGGGTGCGTTTCCGGCTCGACCGCAACGTGTCGCTGGCCGACTCCATCGACCGCGGATTGGTCGACGTGGCAATCATGCTCGACGGCGCCGGCCTGGACCGGGCCAACGCGTCGGGACTGGTTCGCCTGCAATGGGTTTCGGCGCGCACGCTGACCATCGCGCCGAAAGACCCGCTGCCGCTGGTGATCTTCTCCGAGCCGTGCACACTGCGTGAGCCCGCCTTCGCGATCTTGGACAGCCACCGCATCGACTACGAGATCGCCGCCGAGTGCGGGGATCTGTCCGGCCTCTACGCAGCGGTGCGCTCCGGGCTGGGGGTGGCGCTGCTGCCCATGATCGGGAAGTTCCCGGACGGCCTCGGCCCGGCCGAGGGGCTGCCGCCAGCCAACAACGCGTCCATCCTGGTCCGCGGGCGCACCGGCATCGATCCGGCGCTGCTGAGCACCGTCGACACCGCGGTGCGCGACTTGCTGGCCACCGCAACCTGAATCCGCCCTTCGCTCCCCCAAAAACCTGGGCGCCCGCAGGATGGGGCGTTCTTCCGAAAACGTTCCGCTGCAGCTAAAGTGGTACGTCGGGCGTGCTGTCCTGCATGGCGAACAGGGAGGGTCAAGAACTGTTTTCCCGTTCGCGCCAGATGCCGGCTACGCCATCGTGGTTCACCGCCGCGCTCGATCAAAAGCCCGAACGCTGTGACGTCGAAGTCGACGGTTGCCGCATCCGGATGCGGGTATGGGGAGCCGCGGATCAACCTCCGGTGGTGCTCGTGCACGGCGGCGGAGCGCACTCCGGGTGGTGGGACCACATCGCGCCCTTCTTTTCGCACACCCACCGGGTGATTGCGCCGGATCTGTCCGGGCACGGCGACAGCGACCCACGCGACAGCTACGACCTGCGCATCTGGGCCGGCGAAGTGATGGCGGCAGCGGCCGCCGCCGGACCCGCGGGGCGACCGACCATCGTCGGCCACAGCATGGGCGGCTGGGTGGTGTCCACGGCCGCAATGCATTACAGCTCGAAGATCAACAGCATGCTGGTGATCGACTCACCGCTGTGGGAGCGCGCACCCGAGGAGGGCCGGCTGCGCCGCCGCAAGCACACCGAATACCGGACTCGGAACGAGATCCTGGCCCGCTTCACGGCCGTTCCCTCGCAAGAGCTCATCCTGCCCTATGTTCGGGAGCACATCGCGGCCGAGTCGATACGCAAGACCAGCGCGGGATGGGTGTGGAAGTTCGATCCGACCATTTTCGGCGGTGAGTTCCTGCAGCCGACGCCCGCCGACGAAGAGTCGCTGGAGAGCATGCTGACCGCAATGCGTTGCCGCGTAGGCTATTTGCGCTGCGAGGCGGGCCTGGTGCCGCCCGCCATGGCAGAACGGATCCGCTCCCTGCTCCAGTTGCGAGGACCCTTCGTGGAGTTGGCCCAAGCGGGGCACCACCCTATGCTGGACCAACCACTGCCGTTGGTCGCGACCCTGCGCACGCTGCTGGAATTCTGGTCGATCACCTGAGGGGCGGGAAGGGAGTCCACATGGTTGAGCCGAGCACCGGCGCCTGGCCGGCGCAACTTCCCGCGGTGCAAGTGCGGTTCGCCCGACCCACCGCCCAGCTCGACCGGATCGTCGAATTCTACCGGGACGTACTGCATTTGCCCCAGCTGCACTCTGCGGGCGACGACGAATGGTCGGTGGTCATGTTCGGCCTGCCCGGCGATCAATACCACCTTGAATTCGTGGCCCACCGCGACGGGATCGACGGCACGGCGCCCACCCGGGAAAACCTGCTGGTGTTCTACTTCGAGTCGGCGGCCCAACAGCAATCCGTGGCCGCCCGCTGCCGAGAGGCCGGAGCCGAGGAAGTCGTGCTCGACAACCCGTGGTGGCGTCGCAACGGAGCGGACGCCTTCTTGGACCCGGACGGGTGGACGATCGTGCTCATGCCGAGACCGGTGCCGTTACCGGCGCCGACAGCTTAGGCTCGAGCGCGCCGAGCCAACTTCGCGGGCTGGTCGATGATCAGGGCCTTGCCCTGCTGGCGGATCCACCCCCGCTGGGCGAAGTCCGCCAGCGCCTTGTTGACCGTTTCCCGCGAGGAGCCGACCAGCTGAGCGAGCTCCTTTTGGGTGAGGTGATGCTCGACGCGCACCGGGCCGCCGCTGTCGGTGCCGAATCGCATTGCCAGGTCCAGGATTTGCTTCGCAACCCGGGCAGGAACGTCGGTGAAGATCAAGTCGCACAAGGTGTTGTTCGTGTGCCGGAGCCGGCGCGCGAGCACCCGCAGCAGTTGCTCGGCGATTTCGGGCCGTTCGATGATCCACGTCCGCAGGGCATTGCGGTCCATCCGGAGGGCTTCCACCTCGGTCAGGGTGATCACCGTCGAGGTTCGAGGGCCCGGGTCGAAGAGCGCGAGCTCACCGAACACGTCGCCGGGGCCTAACACCGCGAAGACCGTCTCGCGGCCGTCCGCCGTCTGATGGCGAATCTTCACCGCGCCCGACACGATGACGTAGAGGTCGTCGCCCGGCTCGCCTTCGACGAAGACGGTGCGTCGGCGCGGGAAGGACACGTGTTGCAGGTGCCGCGACAACGCGGCGACCGCCTCCGGGTCGATTCCCTGGAAGATGGTGGCCTGGGCCAAAATGTCGTCCACGCCGCCCCTTTCAACGCGTTCCGCACGGCGTTTGCGCGCACTAGGCGCTGCTCCGAAGGGGGCGTCTTGGCTCGCAGTCCTCGACTTTACACGAGTAGCAACTTCCGTAATGCGGCAGGTGCGACGGCCGGCGCGGACCGGGCTACGCGGCCGGCGTCGTGGCGGTCACCTCGGAGTAATGGTTGCCGCACTCATCGCAACTAACCTGATATTCGAGCTTGCTGTCGTCGCGTTCCAGAAACCGGTACTGCGCCCATGCCATGCATCGCGGGCACCGTGCACGACCGTGCTCCACTGCCATTCGCCAACCCTTCGTCCGCACAGATGCAGAGGAAGTACCCCGTACCAAGGCGGGCTAATCATCGATTGGCGACGGCGGCGCCGGCGCCTAGTAATTGAGCCCGGAGAACATGACCCGGCCGGGATCGTACTTCTGGCGCACCGCGCTCAGCCGGGACAGGTTGGGGCCGAAGTAGCGCGCCGGTGACTGGTTGGCCTCCAGATAGTTCACATAGCCGCCGACCGAATACTGTTGCACCGCTTGGTGTGCCGAGGCGAGCCAGTTGGTTGCGGGCGCGGGGTCACCGGAGGTTTCGACGTACCACTGCACCAGCGCCGACTGCCGTCGCCACGGAAACGCCGTCGCGGCGGGCGCCACGGTGGCCAGCGCGCCGTCCAGCGCGTGCATGATGGCCAGCATCCGGCCCGCGTTGCGGGGAAACGCGTTGACCGCCGCGGCGATGCCCTGCGCCACCGCCGCATTGACGGTGGGGAACACGTCGGACCCGCCGACGTATCCGAGGGGCTGCGGGTTGAGGTTGCCCACGGCCAGGTAGTTCACCAGGTCCATGTAGTTGAAGGTGTGGGTCTCCACCCCGGAGGGTTGTATTCCCACCGCCTGCGTGATGGCCGCCGCGGCGCTGTTGCCGGACCCGGCCGGGCAGGTCGCCAGGATGCGGCAGTGCACGCCCATCGCGTCGACGGTGGCGTCCGCCAACGCCCAGCTGTTCGGGTCCGCAGTGCGCAACCAGTTCTGCCAGCCCACCAGCACCTGCGCGAACGACTGCGGTGGGAAGTTGAGGTTGACGGCATCGACGTCCTTGGTGGGGAACGTGGCGAAGGTCAGCGAGGTGGTCACACCGAAGTTTCCCCCACCGCCGCCGCGTAACGCCCAGAACAGGTCGGGGTTGCTGGCGGCGGACGCGGTGACCGCCTGGCCACTGGGCAGCACCACCGACGCCGACGTCAACTGATCGCAGAGCAGGCCCGCATGCCGCGACTGAGCACCCATCCCCCCGCCCAGCGCGTGACCTGCGGCGCCGACCGACGGGCAGGTCCCGGTCGGGACGCCACGGCCGACGGCCGCCAGCGTCCGGTGCATGGTGTAGAGGCTGGTGGCCGGTGTCACGGTGACCTGTCCCGTGGCGGCGTCGTAGTTGGCGTCGCCGGGCAGTTGACGCAGGTCGAGCACCATGGTCCCGTTCGCGGTGGACGCGCCGGTATAGGAGTGCCCGCCGCTGCGCGGAGCGACCTTGAGGTTGTGGGCGGCGGCGAACGCCATCGCCTTCTGCACGTCCGCCGCCGACGTCGGCGTGACGACCGCAGCGGGCGTGGAGCCGTTGTAGTTGGTGTTGAAAACTTGCTTGGCCCCGGCGAATTGGGGGCTGTCCGGGAGCAGCACCTTCCCGCCGAGGGCGGTCGACAGACCCTCCCAGCCCGAGGGTCGCGGATCGGCTCCAACCCGGGGTGCGCCGAGCACCGCGCCGGCCGCCAACGCTCCCACTGCTCCGCGCAGAAACGTCTGCCGTGAGATTTCACGCGCCATCGTCGGACTTCCGCGATTGCGTCATGCCCCGAATTGTCAATCACGCCAAACGCGGTGCGACGCGACGTGTCGAGGGTTGGCCGAAACGTGCTGCAACCGTTATCCAATCCGGCCCGTTCGCCGATACCCGATCCCCCGTTGGTTTCGATACCCCGCAGGGGTACTGTGGCGCCATGGACGCAGCGCAGCCGCGGGCGGTCTTCGCCAGGTCACGATGTCGCCTGCCATGATCGGCGAGCTCACGGTGCGCTGGGCCGTCACCGCGCTGTTCGGTGCGAGCCTTGCGGCGTACGCCTATCTTGCTGTGTCGCAACGCGATCGGTGGAGCTGCGCGGTCAATCACCTGCTGCACCTGGCGATGTCGGCGGCGATGATCCTGATGGTGTGGCGTGTCGGCCTGGGCCTTCCCGCGGTTGCGCCGACGCTCTTTTTCCTGCTGGCGGGGGCTTGGTTCGTGTTCTTGGCCGTGCGGGCATCGGCGGAATCCCGAGAGCGACTCAAAACCTGCTATTACGCGGCGATGATGGCGGCGATGGCGTGGATGTATGCGTTGATGAGCAGCGGCACGACGGGTGCGCACGCGCATGGGCACTCGACGTCGGATTCGGTGGGCGCGAACATGCCCGGCATGCGGCTACCCGAGCATCCGGCGTCCCCGGGCGCCGGCGGATTCTCCTGGGTGGCTGCGGCAAACTGGTTGGGGGCGCTGGGATTTGCCGCCCTGGCGGTCTATTGGCTCTATCGCTTCGTCGGCCAGCGCCGGCTGGCACGCGTACCCGCGCGGCTCGCCCGCATGGAGCCGCTGTATCAGGCGTTCACCGCCGCCGGCACGGCGCTGATGTTCGACACGCTGCTCTGGTAGCGCAGGCACGATGCCGGCGTCGGGCCCGTCAGCCGGCGCCCTTGCCGTTGTCCACCCGATAGACGGCGCCGTGCACGGCAGCGGCCGCGTCGCTGGCGAGGAACGCGATCACATTCGCGACGTCGAGCGGTCGCATCATGCCGCGCGGTGCGGCGGTGCGCAGGATCAGGTCGTAGTTCGGATCGTCCGGCGCGCTGAACCGTTCGATCTGCGGGGTGAGCATGCCACCAGGGCATACCGCATTGACGCGCAGCCGGTCCGCGGTGTATTCCACTGCCAGCGCGCGGGTTAGACCGATCAATCCATGCTTGGCCGCGCAGTAGCCGGCCGAATACGCCTGTCCCTCGACGCCGGCGATGGAGCTGACGTTGACGATGTTGCCGCCGCGTTCCAGCAGCTCCGGCAGCGCCGCCCTGCACAGGAAGAACGGCCCGTTCAGGTTTACCGCGAGGTCGTGCTCCCAGTCCTCGTCGGTCATCGATTCCGTCCGGCGCATCCGGTGTATCCCGGCGACGTTGACGAGCACGTCCAGTCCGCCGAAATCACGCACGCACTGCGCGACCGCCTCGGTGCAGGCCTGCGGTGAGGCGATGTCCACCGACGCGAATCCGCCGCGTTCGATGCCGGCGAACACCTCGGCCAGGCGGGCGGTGTCGCGGCCGATGCCGAAAACCGTTGCGCCCCGGCTCGAGAACAGTTTGGCGGTTTCGGCGCCCAGTCCCGACGACGCCCCGGTCACCAACGCCACCTTGTCGTGCAGTGCAGCCATCTCGTTGTGTTCCTCTTATCTAGTAGCACCGGATCCGCGTTACGCCCGCACGCAAAATACCGAGCGGTGCAACCAGTCTCGATGCGTGGGTCGCGGCGCGCCCGCGCTCGGCCCGGAGGCGCTGCTGGATCCGACGCGCCGCGATCATCGCGATCAGGGTGATCGCCAGCCTGCCCAACGCGGGCCTGCTGGTGCGCTTCGCCCAGGTCTGCCGCGGCGAGCCCGCGCGGCGGCCGACGTGGTAGCCGAGGAAGGCCGCCGTCGCGAGCGCGCCGATGGCCGTAATTACCGTCACCTGATGAGCGTCCTTGGCCGCCGTCGCGAGAAGGTCACGAGCGGGCTACGCCTCGGCCACCAACTGACCGCCGGGTGCCGTCCTAGGCGGTGTCCGCCAGGCGGGCGGCCAGGCCGAGCTTTTCGACGAGGCTTTGCCAGTCGGCCGCCGAGACCGCATAGGTCGGGGGCTCGTGGGTGGTGGGAACGTCCGGCGACCACGAGCAACGCTGCTTGAGCCCGTCGAACGCGCGACAGCCGACGGTCAGGGGTGCCATGCCGGCAATGTCGATCCGTAGCGCCGGCATGGTCGAAAAGTACTGGCCCACAGCGTCGCTCGCGATATGCTGGGCGGACGGGACGGCATGTCCGGCCGGGAGCCGGTAGGTGGCCGGGGTGGCCGTCACCCGTGCCACCCAGGTCATCGCCATGACGGCGTCGTTGTTCGGGTCGATGACCCGGATACTGTCGGCGTCCAGGTCGATGAGCAGTTGCGGTTGCGAGAGCGACCGGATGAGGCGTTGCTTCTTCCGCAGCGCGAACGAACCCATCCGTTGGGTCTCCAACGGGTTGGGGAACAGCAGACACCGAATCGGTTCCCCGGTGGCGGGCCCGCGTGCCGCCGACCAGCCGCCCAGGGCAAGCAATTCGTCGAAGTCGGCCGCGCCGAGCGATGCGTCGACGAGTGGGACCGGCGGCGCGGCAAGCGGTGTCCCCGGCCCGATGCGACGGTCTCGACC
Source organism: Mycobacterium sp. MAC_080597_8934 (assembly GCF_000523975.1). Taxonomy (NCBI): domain Bacteria; kingdom Bacillati; phylum Actinomycetota; class Actinomycetes; order Mycobacteriales; family Mycobacteriaceae; genus Mycobacterium; species Mycobacterium sp. MAC_080597_8934. Next base: position 198,724 of record NZ_JAOS01000050.1, read on the forward strand.
GCCCAACACGAAGCGGCGTCGCCCGGAGTGCAGATGAAGGGCGACGCCGTTGTCCACCCACAGGCCCAGCTGCGCGTCAGCCAGTGGATAGACCTCGGGGCGCCGCCGGCCGATGGTGAGCCTGTCGCCGGCGACGGTGAGGAGGTAGGTGCGGCGCGACCGCCACCACAGGTAGCCACCGATCGCCGCGCCCACCACAACCAGCCCGATCGGCAGGGCGTAGATGGCCGCGGCGCCGATGTGCGGCGTGCGGAGATTGACGATCTTCAAGGTGCCCAACATCTTCACCGCGATGAACACGACGAAGGCGATGAAGACCGCGGTGTAGCCGACCTGCCAGTAGCGAATTCCCTTGGTCCACTTGGAGGAGAAGGCGGCAGCGGAGGCGACGAACTGGCGCGACGCCGTCGATTCGTTGTCGATGCTCATATCGATAGCGTCCTTTCGCCGGCCCCCTACCGATCGCAACAATGTAGTCCCCCGGGGCCGCTGCCGGAGGTGTTATGCGAGTAACCGGCAAACCCGGCGGCGGCGTCAGCGGACAGCAGCTACCCGTAAGCGGCCGCACATCACGGTAATCGTGCTGCGGCATAAGGGTTGTCGCGCGCGCTGGCCTACCTGTTGCCAAAAGCGTCAAGGTCGTCGACGGCGGCCTGCGCGGTCGGCCGCGCTGACCCCCGGCCGGGGCTATGTCGTCGGTGGGGGCGGGACCGCGTGGCGCGGCTGGTGCAGCAGAGCGCGAACCAGCGGCCGCGGCCCCACGGAGCGAAGCATCTGGCTGGCCGGACGCACCCGTACCCGCTTCGGCCACCAGAACCAGCGACCCATCGCCGTCATGATCGAGGGCGTGATGAGGGATCGGACGACGAAGGTGTCGAACAACAGGCCGATGCCGATCGTGGTGCCGAATTGGCCGATCGCCCGCAGGTCGCTGGTGATCATCGCGCCCATGGTCACGGCGAACACCACGCCCGCGGCGGTCACCACCGGGCCGGTGACTCCCATGCCGCGGATGAGTCCGGTTTTCAGGCCGGCGCCGATCTCCTCCTCGATCCGCGACACCAGCATCAGGTTGTAGTCCGACCCCACCGCCAGGAGCACAATCAACGCGAATTCGGTTGCCACCCAGTGCAACTGGAAATCGGCGAGGTGCTGCCAGATCAGCGTCGAGAACCCGAAGGCGGCGCCCAGCGACAGCACGATTGTGCCGACGATGACGCCCGCGGCGACCAACGCGCGGGTGACGATCACCATGATGATGAAGATGAGCACGATCGAGGCCACCGCCGCGATCATCAGGTCGTACTTGGCGCCGTTGGCGATGTCGTAAAACGTTGCGGCCGTGCCGCCGAGATAGATGTCGGCGTTCTCCAGCGAGGTCAGCTTCAGCGCCTCCTTGGCCGCTTGCCGCTCCTGATCGACGGACGCGATGCCCTTGACCGTCGCCGGATCCGTCGCGTGGGTGATGATGAAGCGGGCGGCCTTGCCGTCCGGTGACACCATCAAGCTCAGGCCCAGCTGGAAGTCGGGGTTCTGGAAGATCTCGGGCGGCAGGTAGAAAAGGCTCTCCACTTGAGAGTCGTTGAACGACTTGCCCATCACGGCGTTGGTGTCGGTCAGCCGGTCGAACTGGGCGATCAGGCTGTCGAACGAGCTGTAGATGGTCAGCGTCGTATCCCGGATCGACTTCGACACGGCGATGTTCTCCGGAATGATCGCCAGCAGTTCGCGCGTGGCCTTGGCCGTGTCGGTCAGGTCGCTGGTGAGGGCGTGGAACTTTTCGGCCAGCTGATCGAACCCGTCCAGGGCGTCGAACAGGCTGCGCAGCGACCAGCAGATCGGGATGTCATAGCAGTGCTTCTCCCAGTAGAAGTAGCTGCGAATCGGTCTCCAGAAGTCGTCGAAATCCGCGATGTGGTCCCGGATCTGGTCGGTGATGGCCGCCGTCTCCCCGGTGGTTTTCGAGCTGTCGTCCGCGGCGTTCGCGAGCTTCTGGGTCACCGCGTACTGGCGCTCCAACAGGGCAATCTGGGTGTCGAGGAACCCGGTGATCTTCTTGATGTCGCCGACCCGGGCCTTCAGATAATCGAGGTTGCTGCGGATCGGCGCGCTTTGCACGCTGAGCTGAAACGGGACCGATCCGTCTTGAATCGGCGGCCCCAACGGCCGGGTGATGCTTTGCACCCGTTCGATTCCGGGCACCCGGAAGATGGCACCGGCAACCTTGTCCAGCACCAGCATGTCCCGGGGATTGCGCAGATCGTGGTCCGATTCGATCATCAGCAGGTCCGGATTCAACCGGGCCTGGGTGAAGTGCCGATCGGCCGCGTTGTACGCCTGCACCGACGCCGCGCTCTGCGGTAGGTAGTAGAGGTCGTTGTAGCGCGGGGTGAAGCCCATCAAACCGATGGCGCCGACGATGGCCAGGATGACCGAGGTGGCCAGAATGGGTGCGGGCCACCGCACGATGGCCGTCGCCAAGCGGCGCCACCGCGTGTAGTTGAACTTGCGCTTCGGGTCGAACAGGCCGAAGCCGCTTGCCAGCGCGATCAGCGCGGGCGTCAGCGTCACCCCGGCGGCCACCACCACGAGCAGACCGACCGCGCACGGAAACGCCAGCGAGCTGAAGTAGGGCAGCCGGGTGAACTTCAGACACGCGAGCGCCCCGACGATCGTCAGGCCGGAGCCCAGCACCACCTTGGTGACGCCGGCGAAGGTGTCGTAGTAGGCGGCTTCCCGGTCCAGCCCGCGTTCGCGGCCCTCCTGATAGCGGCCGACCATGAAGATCGCGTAGTCGGTGCCCGCCGCGATGGCCAACGCCGTCAACAGGTTTACGGCGAACGTCGAGAGCCCCATGATGCCGGTTTCGCCCAGCAGCGCCACCACGCCTCGCCCGGTCGCCAGCCCGACGAACAGGATGACCATCGTCAGCAACACCGTGCCGATGGACCGGTACACGAACATCAGCATGATCGCGATGATGATGATGGTGATGATCGTCATCTTGGCCAGGCTCGCGTCGCCGACGACGATCGTGTCGGCGGTCAGGGCGCCCTGACCGGCCACATAGGCCTTCACCCCCGCCGGCGGCTTGGAATCCGCGACGATTTTGCGGATCGCGGCCACCGACTTGTCACCGACGGCACCGCCCTGATCACCGCGCAGGTTGACCTGGACGTAAGCGGACTTGTGGTCGTAGCTCTCCACGCCCGAGGACGTGAAGCGCTGCCCCCAGAAGTTCAGCGCGTGCTCGACGTGCGGGTCCCGCTTGAGCTTTTCGACCAAGCCGTCGTAGAAGCGATGCGCGTCCTCGCCGAGGGGTTTGTCCCCGACCAGGGTCACCAGCACGAGGTTGTCGGAGTCGTACTCCTTGAACTTCTCCCCGATGTGCTTCATCCCGGTCACCGACGGCGCGTCCGACGGCGACAGCGGCACCGAGACCTCCTCGGCCACCTTCTCCAACTGCGGGACAAAGACATTGACCCCGACCGCGAGCACCAACCAGCCCAGCACGATCGGCAGCGCCAGCACCCGAATCGTGCGTGCCAGACGAGGTTTGTGTTCGACGTGGGTGCGGTGCGCGACGGGGATTTCGTCCGTGTCGCTCATGTCGTCGCTCACGCGGACTTGTCCAAGCAGGAAACCTGCGCGTCCCGGTTGTGGGACTCCTGCTGATCGACCAGCCTGCCGTCAACGGTGATCCGGCAGCCGATGAACGGGCCATCGCCCTGGGCCACGACATAGGCGAAGATGCCGGGCATCTCCGCCACGATCGTCTTCGACCACGGCAACGTGGTGAAACTGGCCCGCTGCGGCAGTGACTCCGCGTCCATCCAGTTGACGACGCCTGTCGTCCCGGGCGGTCCCAGGATTTCGTAGATGGCCGTCTTGGAGGCATACGGCGGGGTCGCATCCCGCGGATCGGGCTTGGGCAGACCGGGCCCGGGGAACACGCCGTTGAGTCGGACCACCGCAACCCCGCCGACGATCAACGCCACGACCACCACCAACAGAACCCATCCCCGCTTGAGAAACGTCACGACCGCCCCTCCCGATTACCAAAGCTCGACAGGCCGACATCAAGGCATGTAATCGTGTGCGCCACCGCAAGCGCAACGCGATTACTGCCGCGTTAATTCCTGCGGTGTCCTACCAAGTTGCCGCCGATCGCCCGCCCGCACCCCTTGTCGCACTGCAGCGACCAGTTTGCTAGAGCCGGAGGTGGCGCCAGGACGGACTGGTCGCGTGCTGCCGGCACACAGCGACGGCTCGACATCGTAGGCAGTGACGCCGGTGCAGCGCTAATTCAGTGGGCAGGCGTCCGTTGGAGTTGCAGACATGGATGCGTTGTGCTACACGGGTTTTCGCTGTTGAGATCAACCGCAAGTCGGGGTTCACTGAGCACCAACCGCGCTCCGAGTACCGGGCTGCAGCGATACCGACGCACCGCCCATAAGTGAGTTAGTTTTGCAAAGCAATTCGCTGGCGTAGCGGCGCCTTTTAAATTCGATACCGTTAATTTCCCGCGACGGCGATTGCCGCCGTCGCGCCGAAAAACAGCGCCGATTTGGCGGTGTCGCGCGTACCCTGACCGATATGGCTACCAAGGTCAGGACCTGCGCACATTGCGGCCACGTGTTCGATCCGAATGACCGAGGGCGTGACCTGTCCGATCCGGATTGGCTCCCGGTCGCGTCGATTTTTTGTTCGCATGAGTGCAGTGACCGATTCCATTGCGATCTCGGGCATTGCTGCTCCTCCCATGCGAAAAAGAAGGCGCATCACGAGCCCGCCAAAGCGGGGCGATGAATCGAAATTCGATGAGGTGAATGGCGCCGCCATTTCACCCGAAATCTAGGCGCACCAACCGGGCCCGGAGGGACACGCGGCCAGTCGGCCCGGATTTCGTCACCGGTGACCTCGATAAGGTGGTTCGATTCCGATCACGACCAGCGGCAGGGTCAGGCGAGCCCTGCCTGTAGAGCAATCGCGACAGAAGCCGCTCGCCCCAGTTGACAGGTACGGACGACACGGGAAATGAGCAGGGCCGACCGTTTACCGGTACGTTGAGCTCGACTCGGGCGACCAACTGGATGTTCTATGACGACAAGCCCGTCGAGGTGCGGTATGCGCCGCGCAATCCGCGGCGAAACACGTTGACGTCGATCTGAGTGGCTCTGCGAGGGCAGCAAAGACGTCGCGCAACAAGGACTATCCGCCGCATTACCGGCGACCCACTGCCCGTCGATGCCGGCTAAGCGTGACGCCTGTTCTCGGCGGCTCATACTCGAGCGTCACAGTGGCGCCGGTTTCAGGACTTATATGCGACTAAGTACGGAAGATTCTCTAAAATGTTGCGCGCCAGCCCAATTCAAATCGCGCTTGGTCGTCCGACAAGGTGCGCGATCGTGTACTAGACTGCTGGCCGTCGCGCGTCAACGTCGCGGCACCGATTGAGTCGTGTTCTCTACCTGCGGGCTGAAGCCGAGAAGCGCTGGGTGGCAATGGGTTCCAGACGCCACAGCCGGCTACTTCGATGGGGCGATGATACGGCGGGCAGCTTCGACGGCGGCGGCGCGGCGGCGCGCGTTAGCGTCGGGGTCATTGGTCGCGGCGTCGGGGTGCGGTGAGTTGGCCCATGCCAGTGCGATGCCGAAGAGCACAATCAGCAGGTCGTCAGGCTGCCAGGCGCCGTCGACGTGGCCGTCGGCCTGGGCGGCTTCGATGGCCGCGACATGCTGAGCGAAGGCAGGTTGGCCCTCGGCGTGGGGTTCGTCGAGTGCGATGCCCTCCAGCTGGGCCCAGCTGATCATGCGGTGGTGTTCCGGGTGCTCGCGCGCCAGATCGTAGATGCCGCCGACGAAGTCGGGAACAGCGTCGGGGCGCAACGTGACCGCGCTGAAGAACTCGCGGTTGCCGGCGGCCACCACCTCGCGGAACAGAGTTTCCTTGTCGCGGAAGTGGGCGTAGAGGCGTTCCTTGCTGGCCTGGGCGACGCGCGCGATGCGGTCGATGCGCGCGCCGGCCAATCCGTACTGGGCGAACTCTGCCCCGGCAGCCTGCAAGATCTCGCCGCGCAGCTCGGTGGCGGTTCTCACATAAACAACATACCAAACGAACTAGTTCGTCTGCTACCGTCGTGGCTATCAGATTACCTCGGCTAAATATGGAGAGGGTGCGATGAGCGAGGCACTAACAGTGGATGCGGCGATCGCGTCGATGCCCAGGGGTGGTCCGGATGCGTCCTGGCTCGATCGGCGGTTGCAGACCGAGAAGTTGGAGTACACCGACCGTTACGACATCCCCGACGAGGTCAAGCAGACCGTGGTCGCAGCGCTGGATCGGATGGGCACCCGTGCGGGGTATCACGAAAGGAATGCCCGCACGGCCCTGGACATCGTTGCCGACATCGCCAACCCGCGCATTCTGGAGCTGGGCGCCGGGCACGGCAAGCTCTCCGCCGAGATCCTCACGTCCCATCCCACCGCGACGGTCACCGTCAGCGACCTGGACCCGACCTCGGTGGCCAACATTGCTGCCGGTCCCCTGGGTGCTGATCCCCGGGCGCGAACCCAGGTCATCGACGCCACCGCCATCGACGCGCCCGACGACAGCTACGACTTGGTGGTATTCGCTCAGGCATTCCACCATTTGCCGCCAACGACTGCGGTGCGCGCGATCGCCGAAGCCACCCGCGTCGGCAAGCGCTTCCTAGTGATCGACCTGCCCCGGCCGCGGTCGGTGCAGCTCTTGCTCACACCGCTGATCTTGGCGCCGTTCGCGGCCGCACTCGCGCTGGTGCGGCCGTCATTGAAACGCGTCATGCACGATGCGTACATCAGCGCGCTGCGCGCCTACAGCCGCTCGGCGTTCATCGCCCTCGGCAAAGCCGCCGATCCGCGCATGGGCGTCGAATTCCTGCCCTTGTCCGCTTGTCGGCTGCGACCGGGACACGTCGGCATAGTGTTCACTCGACCGCGGGCCAGCTGATGTGGACAGACGCCTCGATCACCCTCTCCCCCAACGGCTTTCACAAAGGACGCAACGATGAACCCCCGTATTTAGGGATGAAGAGATGAATTCACCAGCAAGACAACTACTCTCGGCAACGGCTGATGACCAGCGCGCGCGCCGACAAGCCGCGATCGAACGTGCCATCTTCGGATTGGCACGCCAATGGGATCGGGTACGCCCCGTCTACAAGCCCTATGTTGACGGGTTGGAGAACCTGCCTTCAGACGGCAGATTCCTGTTGGTGGCCAATCACAGCTATACGCCATCGAGTGAAATCCTGCTGCTGCTTTATGAGGTTCAGCGGCACCTGGGCCGGCGAGTACGTGCGTTGATGGATCGTCGGTTCGGCCGGTTCGCAGGCTTGGCGGCCGATGTGCTGGCCGCCGGTGGAGGCATCGTCGGCACCCGCGAAGGCACCGCCGAACTCATGCGCGCTAACGAGCCCATCCTGGTATTTCCCGGTGGTGCACGAGAAATCGGTAAGGGAAAAGACCAACTCAACACACTGCAGTGGGGTGACCGGGCAGGGTTCGCACGCCTCGCCATCGAGCACAACTACCCGATCGTCACGGCTGCCGTTGTCGGTGGCGACGACATGTACAAGATTCTCACCACCAGCGATGGCACGTGGGCGCAGCTCAACAAGAAAGTCAGCAGATGGCTGGGCAGTGACGCTGATCTGCTGCTGCCCCTGTCACGCGGTATAGGCCCGACGCTGCTGCCCCGCCCTCAACGCCTCTATGCGCGCTTCTCGCGTCCCATCGACACGACAAGGCCGAAGGGCACCCCTCACGACGAGTGGCTGACAAAAGTCAGAGAGACCGCGAAGACGGATCTAGAATCCAATCTTGCCGCTCTGCTTGCGATTCGCGCAACCGACCCCTTTCGGAATCTGGCGCCCTGGGCGTGGCGGAAGGCCGTGATGCCACATCCCGCACAAGATAGATAAGGCCGCCAGACGTGTTGTCACACAATTGGCGCGGCTGCTGCGGCAGCAGCAGCTCTGGGGTCGTCTCATTCAGGATGTCCAATTGGACATCGGGTGGACATTTCATATGAGATTTGGACATCGGAAATGAGAATCTACACTCAGCGCGCCATGTTGGCGAAGCGTGATAGATGCAGCTGATGCGCGACGGTCACTGTCTTGGTCGGGCCGTTACGGTGTTTGGCCAGAATGAAATCCGCCTCTCCCCCGCGCGGATCATCCCGCTCGAACGCGTCGGGCCGATTCAACAGGATCACCATGTCCGCATCCTGCTCCAGCGATCCCGACTCGCGAAGGTCGGACAGCATCGGCTTCTTGTCGGTGCGCTGCTCGGGACCGCGGTTCAGCTGGCTGATCGCCACGACGGGCACCTCGAGTTCCTTGGCCAAAAGCTTGAGCTGACGGGAGAATTCGGAGACCTCGAGCTGGCGTGACTCCACTTTCTTTCCCGACGACATCAGCTGCAGGTAGTCGACCACCACCAGCCGCAGGTCGGCCTTCTGCCGAAGCCGGCGCGCCTTGGCGCGGATCTCCATCATCGTCAAGTTCGGCGAATCGTCGATATACAGTGGCGCCTCGCTGATTTCGCTCATCCGCCGCGCCAACCGCGTCCAGTCCTCGTCGCTCATGCGACCGGAACGCATGTCCGAGAGTTTGATTTTCGCCTCCGCCGACAACAGCCGCATCACGATCTCGGACTTGCTCATCTCCAGCGAGAAAATAACGCTGGCCATCCGGTGCTTGATCGAACACGACCGCAAAAAGTCGAGACCGAGGGTGGAGTTATGCGTGGGCACCATCGCCCTGCTCGCCAGATACATATGGCTGTCGTTGTCCACCTCGACGCAGCGCACGGCCACCGACTCGATCGGGCGGACGTCCACGATAAAGCGCGACCCACAGCGTGAGGTGCCCGTTATGGCCCGGCGCTCCTTGTGCGCTATGGCCTTTCGCTCCAACGCGAACACTCTGTCTTCGGTGGAAAAGGTCAGGGTGTAGGCGATGCTCGACGTTTCGGAGCGGCCCTGGACACGTTTGGTCGAGGTTTGGCAGCGATAGCCGAGGCTCACAATAAGTTCGTTGACATCACGCACCAACCGTTGGTTGGTAACCGAAAATTGGACGGCGCCGCCGGCCGTCACGGTTCCGTCGGTGTCGAGTAAGCCGGCGAGCAAGGCACGCCGCTGCGCCTCGGACCCCCGCAGATATTCCGTCGGGATGTGCTTGTTGCCGAGCACGCCGATGGTGCGCAGCCGCGCCTGCAACGTCCCCACGGTGGAGTGGCACTTCTGGCACAACCGCATTCCTGCCGACGGTCCGCCACAGCGAACGCAGGTCGGGCTCGGCACCGGGTCGGACATGAAGCGCGCGCGACCGCCGCACGAATGCCCACAGGTCCGCACCTGGCTGGTTTGGGGGATAAACGACTTGCCACACACCACGCACCGTGGCAGTGCTTGCTCAGCACCGGGAGGTAAACGCAATTGGTAACGGGACGGGGCGGACCCCGACGGGACCGCGACGACGCCGTCCGCTTCGATCCGCATGATGATTTCGGGATCGGCAGCGGTGATCTGCGCGGCGGCGCTGGTGCCATCTCCGAGCCAGGCACCGAGTGTGTAAGTGGGCACCAGGAATTCGCGGTCCGGGAGGTCGAGCGCGCGCGCATTGACCACACTGTGGTTCAGCCGCCGGTCTTGGGTGGGGCAGCGCAGGGTTTCGGCGATCTCGGCCGTCGTTCGTACCGCCGCAAAGGTGCGCTGATTCTTGTACCGGTTGTAGCCAACGGCCGCTACCTGCGCCGACTTTCGGGATGCGCGTGTTTCGGTCAGCCACTGATGGGCAGCGTCGGCGACGATCACGGTCCCATCAGAGAACTCGACCTCGTAGCATGGCCGTCCCAGCATCACGTCGGTGGCCGCTACCACCCGCGTCGGCCGCCCGTCGTCGCCGAGCAACTCGTCGCCGACCGCGACATCGCCCATCGTCGTCCAGCCGGTCGGCGTGGGTAGCGGCGTGTCCAACGCGAGCGCCTTGCCCACGCCAGGCCTGGCCGCCACGATGATCATCTGACCGGCGTGCAGGCCGTTGGTCACCTCGTCGAGTTCGGTGAAACCGGTCGGCACGCCGCGCGCCACACCACCGTTGGAGGCGATGGCGTCGATCTCGTCCATCGTCGGCTGCAGCAGATCCTCGAGCGGAACGAAATCCTCCGTCGTCCGGCGCTCGGCCACCTCGTAGATCTCGGCCTGTGCGCGATCGACCACCTCGGCCACATCGGCGCCCTCGGCGCCCGCGTAGCCGTACTGCACCACCCGGGTGCCGGCCTCCACCAGGCGGCGCAACAGCGCCTTCTCGGCCACGATCGTCGCGTAGTAGCCCGCGTTCGCCGCGGTCGGCACCGTCGAGATCAGCGTGTGCAGATACGGCGCACCGCCGATGCGGCGCAGCAGATTACGGCGGTCCAGCTCCGCGGCGACGGTCACGGCGTCGGCCGGCTCACCCCGCCCGTACAGGTCCAGGATCGCGTCGTAGACGTTCTGGTGCGCGGGACGGTAGAAGTCGCCGGGCCGCAGCCGTTCCAGCACGTCGGCGATGGCGTCCTTGCTCAGCAGCATGCCGCCCAGCACGGCCTGCTCGGCCGCCAGGTCCTGCGGTGGCTGTCGCCCGAAATCCTCACTGGGCGACGACGAATCCATGCCCGACGTCAAGTCATCGACGACCGCCACGGATTCCCTCCTCCCCTGATCCACGCAATCCGAACATACATTCGACAGTTGACATTGAGCGTAGGTCAAGGTGCTGACATCTTGGCCGTATCGCACCCGCTCGCCCGGCGCCGGGACGACGTTAGACGTTGCTGGCTAGTGGGTGAAGGGGGTGCTGTTCATGAAGCTGTGCATGGTGTGTGCATATCCGTCGACACCTGTGTTGAGCGGGGTGTGGAAAACCTGTGGATTAATGCAAAGGGCAAGGACATCGGCGCAGATACCGGCCATACAACGCCACGAAATCCGTGTGGACAAGAATCTCTACGGCGTGTCGGGCCAGGTTACCGTCCCGGGCGTGTTGGCTTTCCGCCATATTTTCGCTGCGTTACGGCCCGGTAACACGGGCCCGTCCGGAGGGCCCCCCAAATAGTTCGCCAGAAGCCGTGTCCGCGACCGCCCCGGACGGCCCTCGAGCGCAAGCCCGCAGCGCAACGAAACCCGGCGGCGGCCCATCATGGCCACCGCCGGGAATGAGCAAATGCCTGCCGCTTAGCTCTGCGGGACGACCTCGAGCGCGACCTCGACGTCGACCTCGGGGTGCAGGTGCACGGCCACCGGGTGGGTACCAAGAGCCTTGATGTGCGCCTTGGGCAGCCGCACGATCCGTTTGTCCAGGTTGGGGCCGCCGGCCTTCTTGATCGCCGCGACGACGTCGCCGGCGGTCACCGAGCCGAACAGCTTCCCGGAATCCCCGGCCGTCTTCACCGGCAGCGTCACCGGCCCCAGCGCCTCGATCGCGGTCTTGAGCTCGTTGGCGTGGTCGAGGTCGCGCACCGCCTTCGTCTCGCGGGCCCGGCGAATGTCGTCGGCCTGCTTCTGCGCGCCGCGCGAGGCCACGATCGCCAAGCCCCGCGGCAGCAGGAAGTTGCGGCCGTAGCCGTCCTTGACCTCGACAGTGTCGCCGACGGCGCCAAGATGGTCGACGTCAGCCGTCAGAATCAGCTTCATCGTTTCGTACTTTCGGTTGGCCTTCGGTGCTTAACGCGCCGAGGAGGTGAAGGGCAGCAGCGCCACCTCGCGGGCGTTCTTCACCGCGATGGCGATGTCGCGTTGGTGCTGCACGCAATTGCCGGTGACGCGACGCGCACGGATCTTGCCGCGCTCACTGATGTAAGTGCGCAGCAGCGCGGTGTCCTTGTAATCGATCGCTTGATCCTTCTTCGCGCAGAAGACACACTTCCGTGCCTTCACCGGCTTTTCCGGAGCCGGGCGCCGCTTGTTGGACTTGGCCATGTCTGTCTTTCTTTCCGTTTCCTACTGCTGAAAGTTTCTTCTTAGAACGGCGGTTCGTCATCGCCGCCACCGAACGAGCCCGACGCCGACGCACTGCCCCACGGGTCGTCGGCGGGTGCGCTGCTGGCCGGCGCGGACTGCTGGCGGGATCCCCCGCCGAAGCCGCCACCGCCGCCGCCGCTGCGGGAGGCCTTGTTGACCTTGGCGGTGGCATACCGCAACGACGGGCCGATCTCGTCGACCTCGACCTCGACCACGGTGCGCTTCTCGCCCTCCCGGGTCTCGAACGAACGCTGCTTGAGCCGGCCGGTGACAATGACGCGGGATCCCCGGGTGAGGCTCTCCGCGACGTTCTCGGCGGCCTCCCGCCAGATGTTGCACCGCAGGAACAGCGCCTCGCCGTCCTTCCACTCCCCGCTCTGGCGGTCGTAGATGCGCGGCGTCGACGCCACGGTGAAATTCGCGACGGCAGCACCCGACGGCGTGAACCGCAGCTCGGGGTCAGCGGTCAGGTTTCCGACAACGGTGATAGTGGTGTCACCAGCCACAGTTTCCTCCTCGTTCCGCCCTGCTCCGCGCCGCTCCGGTGGTGGATGTCATGAGCGTGTCCTCGCTGAGCCTACGCAGGTGCCTCCCCCGGTGGGCCCGCGGCGCGGCCACGACTGTTAGTGCTTGTCGGTGCGCATCACCTTGGTGCGCAGCACCGACTCGTTGAGGCTGAGCTGGCGGTCGAGCTCGGACACTGTCGCGGGCTCGGCCTTCAGGTCGATGACGACGTAGATGCCTTCGGCGTGCTTGGCGATCTCGTAGGCCAGCCGGCGCCGGCCCCAGATGTCGACCTTTTCGACGGATCCACCGTCCTTGCGGACGACGTTGAGGAACGTCTCCAAGGACGGGGCAACGGTGCGCTCGTCGAGCGTGGGGTCAAGAATGACCATGATTTCGTATGGACGCATGGAAACCTCACCACCTCCTCTGGTCTCAAGCGGCCACGGTCGATCCGTGGCAGGAGGGTCGCCTGCGTCGGCAACCGCCCCAGGCTACCGGATAGCGGGCTGACCAGAAAAATCCGCGCGGTCGGGCAATCGCCTCAGCGCCGGCCGGTCAGGTATTCCTCGGCCCGGGCCACCGTCGCCGCATCGGCCTTGCCGAGCGCACCCGAGTCGAAGGGCGGCTGCGGGTCGTATTCGATGAGCAGCTGGGCGGCCTGCGCGGCCTGGCGGTCGACGAGCAGCTCCACCAGCCGCAGGGCCATGTCGATGCCGCTGGACACCCCGGCCGCGGTGATGATGCGCTGCGGCAGGTGTTCGACGACTCGTTGCTCCACGTAGCGGGCGCCCAATCCCTTGAGCAGGTCGGCGGCCCGCCAGTGCGTGGTGGCGGTGAGTCCGTCGAGCAGACCGGCCGCGGCCAGCAGCAGCGCGCCGGTGCACACCGAGGTGGTGAACCTGGTGTGCGGGTGCACCGCTTGCAGCCAGGCCCGGACTGCCTCGTCGTGAATGAGCTGCCGGGTGCCGATGCCGCCGGGGAACACCACCACGTCCGGTGCGCTCACCTCGTCGAAGGTGGCGTCGCAGGCCAGGCCCAGCATCCCGTTCTCGGTGCGCACCTCGCCCCGGCGCTGCCCGATGAACACGACCTGGACAGACGGAATCCGTTGCAGCACTTCGTAAGGTCCCACCGCATCCAGTGCGGTGACCCGCGGGAACAGCGGGATGGCGATCAGCGTCATGTCGCCCCGGCCAGCGCGGGTTCGGGCTCCGCGGCCTGCCCGCGGCGCGATCCGGCCGGCCGCAGCCAGTCCGGCAGCCAGCCCGGTGGCGCGTCGGGTGCGCGGTTGAACGGTCCGCCCGCCGGGTCGTCCACCCGTCCGCCCCACCGCACCAGATCCTCGTCCGGCCGGTAGATTTGGCGAATCACCAACGCGCACAAGGTGATAACCGCGATGTCGCGCAGCAGGACCGTGGTGGTGAATACTTGCTCGGGCAGCGAACGGTTCGGGTTGCCGTACAGGTAGTACATCCGCGGCACCCACACCAGGGCGTCGACGGTCATCCACGCCAGCAGCACCCGCCGGTGCGGCAGCGCCAGCACGGCCAGCGGCACCAGCCACAGCGAGAACTGCGGGCTCCACACCTTGTTCGTCAGCAGGAACGCGGCGACCACCAAGAACACCAGCTGCGCCGCCCGCGGCCGTCGCGGGGCAGTCAGCGCGATGAATGCGATTGCCGCACAACAGGTCACGAACAGCACCGCGACGACCGTGTTCAGCACGGTGGGCGGCTGCCAGAAACCGAGCTTCGGATCGAATCCCCGCCAGCCGGTGAACGACTTGACGACGTTGTACAGCGAGTCCATGTCCTCGGCGCGCCGGGTGTTGAGCCGGAAGAACTCCGACCAGCCGCGCGGAAAGAACACCAGCACAGGCAGATTCACCAGCAGCCAGGTCGCCACGGCCACCACCGCAGTGCGCGCCCAGGCGCCCAGGCGTCCGGTCCGGATCCCCAGCACCAGCATGGGACCCAGGAACAGCAGCGGGTACAGCTTGGCCGCCGCGCCCAGCCCGATCAGGACACCGGCGAGCACCGGCCGCCGCCGCGCCCACGCGAGCAACCCGGCCATGGCGAATGCCGTTGCCAGCGCGTCGAAGTTGGTGAAGATCTGAAAGATCAGCAGCGGGGATCCTGCCACCAGGGCCGCGTCCCAGATCCGCCGGCCGGCCAGGCCCGCGCTCGCCCACACGGTGGCCAGCCAGGCCAGCGCCAGCCCGAACGCGGCGATGTTGAAGAACATCACCACCTCGGCGACCACCGGAAGCGGGGCCAGCTTGCTCAGCGCGGTGTAGGTCTTGGCCAACGCCATCGACACGTACTGATACATCCCGGTCAGCACCGGATATTCCATGTAGCGCACCGCGGGCTGACCGTCGTAGCGGATCTGCTGGGCGCCGGTGGAATCGGTCTCGATCCAGCTCGACTTGTACGGAAACTTGCCCTGGCTCAACAACTCCGCGCCGTAGAGCGGCACCGTGTCGGAATAGCACAACTCGTAGTAGGCGCGCTGGTTGTCCCAGTTGGCCACCCGCTGATCGCCGGTGCCGGTGCCGGTGCTTTGCAGACAGGCCGCTTTCGTCGACCAGCCGAGCGCCAGGAACACCAGCGCGATCAAGAACATCACCCGCAGCGGGGTCATGATCCGCGCCCGCCCGATCAGCGCGTGCCGGCCCACCGGCCCGCCGATCACCTCGGCGAACGCGGCACCCAGAAAGTCGTTGCGGCTCGGGCAGTCTCGATTGTCGGCGCTACGCCGATCCGCGGCCAACGGCCCCGGTGAAATGGTGGTGCTGGGCTCGGCAGCGCCGGTCACGGCGGCGGAGGCGGTGCTTGGGGACCACCCGGCGGAACACCGCCGCCCGGGCCCGGCGGAACACCGCCACCCGGCTCGGGTCCCCCCGGCGGGCCACCCGCGGGCGGGGCAGGCGCCAGCGTGACCGTCGTCGGCGGGCCGACCGGGATCGTGATGCCGGGCGCCACTTCGATGGTGGGCTGGATGACGGTCTCCGAGGGCGGCGCCTTCGGCGGGGGCGGCGGCGCGGGCACACCGGCGTAGCCGCCGACCTCGGCCGGCTTCGGGAACGATTCGTTGGGGGTGCCCTTCAGCGCCCCGTCCATGGTGGCCTTCCAGATATCCGAGGGCAGCCCGGACCCGTAAACCGGTCCGCCGGAAGCGGTTACCAGCGGCTGGTCGCCCTTGGCCGTGCCCAGCCACACCGCCGTCGACAGCGACGGCGTGTAGCCGACCATCCAGGCGTCCTTGTTGGAGGTGGTGTCACCGAGCTGCGTGGTGCCGGTCTTGGCCGCCGACGGCCGGCCGCCGGCCAACGCGTGACCCCGCGAGTAGCCGGCGATCGGTTCCATGGCCGCGGTGACGTTGTCCGCGACGGCCTTCGGGATCCGCTGCTCGCCGTTGTTGTCGGACTTGCCGGCGTCGAAGAGCACCTGGCCGTCCGAGTTGACCACCTTCTGCACGAAATGCGGCCGGTGGTAGACGCCCGAGGCGGCCAGCGTGGCATACGCCGAAGCCATGTCGATCACCCGGGTTTGGTACTGGCCCAACACAATTCCGTTGTTCGGCGGCCCGCCCTTGCCGTCCTCGGACAGCGTGTGGTCCACGCCGGGGAAACTCGTGGCCACCCCTGCCTGATGCGCGGCATCGGCGACGGCCTGCGGCCCGCCCTTGAGTTTGAGCATCAGCCGGTAATAGGAGGTGTTCAACGACATCTTGAGCGCCTGCGCGATGTTGCACGTCCCGCAGCTCTCGCCCTCGACGTTGGTGATCTTGATGCCGTCGACCGTCAGCGGCGAGCTGTCCACCTGGTAGCCCAGGCCGATGCCCTGCTCGAGCGCGGCGATCAGGCAGAACACCTTGAACGACGAGCCGGTCTGCAATCCCGCCTGGGCGAAGTCGAAACCGTTGGCGTCGCTACCGCCGTAGTAGGCGCGGATGGCGCCGTCGTGCGGATCCACCGACACCACCGCCGCGCGCATGTCGGGGTCTTGCCCGTCAAGGTATTTCGACACCGCCTTCTCGGCGGCCTGCTGGGCCTTGGGGTCGATGGTGGTGGTGACCTGCAGGCCCTGCGTGTTCAGCGTCCGCTCGTCGATGTTGAAGAGCTCCATCAGCTCCTTGGTCACCTGACGCTCGATCAGGCCGTTGGGCCCGGTCGTCTGGTTCTGCGCGCGCGCCTGGTCGGGCGGCACGGTCTGCGGGAAGACCTGCGCGGCACGGTCCTTGGCGGGCAGCGCCTTGGTCTCCACCATGCCGTCGAGCACCCAGTTCCAGCGCGCCAGCGCGCCCTTGGGATCGACGGCCGGGTCCAGGGTGGAGGGCCGGCGGATCAGCGCCGCCAGCAGCGCACCCTCGGACACGGTGAGCTGCTCGACGGGTTTGTCGAAATACGCCTTGGCGGCGGCCGAGATGCCGTAGGCGCCCCGGCCGAAATAGATGATGTTCAGATAAGACTGCAGCACTTCGTCTTTGGACCACTCGCCGGACATCTTGGTGGCGATGACCAATTCCTTGGCCTTGCGCATCAGGCCGCTGACCCCGTGCTGCGCCGAACCGACCAGTGCGTTCTTCACATACTGCTGGGTGATCGTCGACCCGCCCTGCAGATCCCCGTTGCCGAACAGGTTGTTGTTCACCGCGCGCGCGAAACCGCTGAAGTCGAAGCCCGGGTTGGAGTAGAAGTTGCGGTCTTCGGCCGCGATCACCGCCTGGCGGACGTGCACGGGCACCTGGTTGAGATTGACGTCGACCCGATTGCCTTCCGGCGGAATGATTTTCGCGATCTCCGAACCGTCGCTGGCCAGGATCGTCGAAACCTGGTTGGTGCGAAGGTCACCCGGCTTGGGGATGTCGACGATGAAGTAGGCCATCGCGAACGTGACGATCGGCAACAACACCAGCACCGCCGCGCACAGGTAGGCGGCGCGGCGCACCCACAGCCAGTTGATCTGCTGGGTCCAGCTCCAGTCGCGCCACGGTCCACTCCCCCGGCCGCCGGGCCGCCGGCCCACCGGACCAGCCGCGGCGCGGAGCGGCGGCGGGGCCCACGGCGGCGGCCGCCGAGGCCGGCGCGCTGCTGGCGACCCGACGCAGGGCCCCGGCTGTCCAGGGCGGCCTTGACCTCGTCGAGCGCGTCGCGGCGCAACGGCGTCGACGGCGGACCCGCCAGCGCGGCCTTGACCTCCTCGATCGGGTCGGAGCGCCGGGGCGCCCGGTCGTCGTCGACCGGCGGCAGGATCGTGGTCAGCCGATCGTCGGGCGGGGCCTGCCGGCGACGGCTGGACGTCGACGGGCCGTTGCGCCGCTGCGGGTCGGCGTCCGGACGCGCCGTCTCCCGGCGTTCGCCGGCACCCTGCTCGGCCGCGGGCCCACGTTGATCACCGGACGACTGGCTGTGGCGTCCTTCGTTATTCGAGCTCATTCAGTGGCCGTGCGGGCGCCGTTGCGCGCCGTCCGCGTAGTCGTCCGGGTGCCCCTGGGCGGAGGCGCCGGGCGCGCCGCACCGAGCACATATGACTTGACGAGGTGATTCCAGCTGCAGGTTCGGCAGACCTCCACCACGTGGACCGCGAACTCCTCGAAACGGGTTGCCAGCATCACCAGCTCCTCGGCGGTGCGCGCCGAGCCCGACACGGGGCCCAGGTGTTCGCCGAACACCCACGACACCAGCGTCAGCTGCTCCTTGCGGCAGATGGGGCACATGATCTGGCTGGGTTTCCCGTGAAACTTGGCGGCGCGCAGCAGATACGGGTTCGCGTCGCACACCTCGGACACCCCGGTGCGGCCGGAGTACACCTCGGCCAGCAGGGAGCGCCGCCGGAGCGCGTAATCCACCACCTGTCGCTGCAGTCGCACGCCCACCAGAGTACGTCGCCATCCCGACCGGGGATACGCAACCAAAACCGTGGCGGTCGCGCCCCGCTGCCCGACGGTGGTTCGCCCGCCGAACCGCGGCCGGACTTCTACGATCGTCCCCGTGGCGAAATGGCTCGGGACACCACCCGCCGGCACCGCGCCGCCGTCCGGCCGGGCGAGCACCCGCGCCAAGGACAGCGACCGGCAAAGCACCTGCACCATCCTCGACAACGCGCTCAACGACGGCGAGCTGTCCGCCGAGGAACATCGGGAACGCGTCAGCGCGGCCACCAGGGCGGTGACGCTGGGCGACCTGCAGACCCTGGTGTGCGATCTGCAAACCGGGCCGCAGCCGCCCGCCCTCGACCCGTCACCGCCGTCGGGGCGGGTGCGCGGCTGGGGGACGCTGGCCGCCGCCTTCGTGGTGTCGGTGCTGCTCGGCATCGGCATCGGCTGGGGGTTGTACGGCAACACCAGCTCGCCGCTGGACTTCACCAGCGACCCCGGCGCCAAACCCGACGGCGTCAACGCCGTGGTGCTCACGCCGCCGACCCAGCTGCACTCGGTCGGCGGGCTGACCGGGCTGCTCGAACAGATGCGCAAACGGTTCGGCAGCACCCTCGGCTACCGGCTGGTGATCTACCCGACCTACGCGGCGCTGGACCGTCCGGACCCGTCCGACGACCGCCGGGTGCTGGCCTACACCTACCGCGGCGGCTGGGGCGATCCGACCAGCTCGGCCAAGAGCTCCTCGGACGGTCCCGTCCTGGTGGACTTGAGCAAATTCGACGTCACCGCCGCGGTGGGCATCATGCGCGGCGCCCCCGAAACCCTGCGGATGAAACCGTCCGACGTCAAAACCAGCTACCTGATCGTCGAACCGGCGACGGACCCGACGACCCCCGGCGCGCTGTCGCTGTCGGTGTACGTCTCCAGCGACTACGGCGGCGGCTACATCGCCTTCACCGGTGACGGCACCGTCAAGCAGATGAATTTGCCCACGTAACGGCGGCTCCCGCGGCCCGACCGGTGTGACGAACTGCAAGCCAACAGCGAGTGGTGTTGTGGCTAATATATCGAGACGATACGATTGCGCGAGGCGTCGGACCGTCGTAACAAGCTACGCAAATCCTTTTCGAGGGGGTGATTCGATTGCTGGAGCTCGCCATCCTGGGTCTCCTGATCGAGTCGCCCATGCACGGCTACGAGTTACGCAAACGGCTGACCGGTTTACTCGGTGCGTTCCGGGCGTTTTCGTACGGTTCGCTCTACCCCGCCCTGCGGCGCATGCAGGCCGAAGGGTTGATCGCCGAGGACGCCGCGCCGGCCGGGACGCCTGTCCGGCGGGCCCGCCGCGTCTACCAGCTGACCGACGAGGGCCGTCGGCGCTTCGGTGAGCTGGTGGCCGACACCGGCCCCCACAACTACACCGACGACGGCTTCGGGGTACACCTGGCCTTCTTCAACCGGACTCCGGCAGAGGCGCGGATGCGCATTCTGGAAGGTCGCCGCCGCCAGGTCGAGGAAAGGCGGGAAGGTCTGCGCGAAGCAGTGGCGCGGGCCAGTAGCTCGTTCGACCGCTACACCCGCCAACTTCACCAATTGGGGCTCGAGTCCAGTGAGCGCGAAGTCAAGTGGCTCAACGAGCTCATTGCTGCGGAGCGGGCGATGCCCGGCCTCTCCGAGCAAACGTAAATCCCGGTACGAAAACCCAGCATCCCAGACAGAAGGTTAGAGGTTAGGAGAACGCCCGTATGAGTGATCACCAACCGCCGCAGGCGGAAGACGCGCAGTCGGAGGTACGAGTCGCCATCGTCGGCGTCGGTAACTGCGCATCTTCGCTCGTCCAGGGCGTGCAGTACTACTTCGACGCCGACGAGAACAGCACCGTGCCCGGCCTGATGCACGTGAAGTTCGGCCAGTACCACGTCCGCGACGTCAAGTTCGTCGCCGCGTTCGACGTGGACGCCAAGAAGGTCGGCTTCGACCTGTCCGAGGCGATCTTCGCGTCGGAGAACAACACCATCAAGATCGCCGACGTGCCGCCCACCAACGTCACGGTGCAGCGCGGCCCGACGCTGGACGGCATCGGCAAGTACTACGCCGACACCATCGAGGTGTCCGACGCCGAGCCGGTCGACGTGGTCCAGGTGCTCAAGGAGGCCAAGGTCGACGTGCTGGTGTCCTACCTGCCGGTGGGTTCGGAGGAGGCCGACAAGTTCTACGCCCAGTGCGCCATCGACGCCGGTGTGGCGTTCGTCAACGCGCTGCCGGTGTTCATCGCCTCGGACCCGGTGTGGGCCAAGAAGTTCACCGACGCCGGCGTGCCGATCGTCGGCGACGACATCAAGAGCCAGATCGGCGCGACCATCACCCACCGGGTGATGGCCAAGCTGTTCGAGGACCGCGGCGTGCAGCTGGACCGCACCATGCAGCTCAACGTCGGCGGCAACATGGACTTCCTCAACATGCTCGAGCGGGAGCGGCTGGAGTCCAAGAAGATCTCCAAGACCCAGGCCGTCACCAGCAACCTGCAGCGCGAGTTCAAGACCAAGGACGTGCACATCGGCCCGTCCGACCACGTCAGCTGGCTCGACGACCGCAAGTGGGCCTACGTCCGGCTGGAAGGCCGGGCCTTCGGCGACGTGCCGCTGAACCTGGAGTACAAGCTCGAGGTGTGGGACTCGCCGAACTCCGCGGGCGTCATCATCGACGCGGTGCGGGCGGCCAAGATCGCCAAGGACCGCGGCATCGGCGGCCCGGTGATCCCGGCGTCGGCGTACCTGATGAAGAGCCCGCCGCAGCAGCTGCCCGACGACGTCGCGCGCACCCAGCTCGAAGAGTTCATCATCGGCGGCTAGCAGCCTCGTCGATCCGCGGGCGTAACGCCACGGCGATTTTCCCGGCCGGATTTCGCCACGGCGTTACGCCCGCGGTCGCTGGAGCCGATTCATCGACAGAACGCTGTGCAGGTGCTTAGCATCATCTCTCGATGACCGTTCAGCCCGCGGCGTTCCTGCGCACCACGCTGCCCCTCGACCTGTCCCGGCTCGACGAGTTCGACAGCGGGCGCTGCCACTCCGTCTGGCTGCCCGACCACATGGTCAGCTTCTGGCCCGACTCGATCTGGGCGCCCGAGTTCACCGATCTGGCCACGGCCTCCTCCTCGCCGCACCGGCACCTGGACGGGCTCGCGGTCGCGGCCGCGGCCGCAGTGCTGACCGAGCGGGTGCCGCTGGTCAGCGCCGTGGTCGACACCGTGCGCCGCCATCCCGCCCTGCTCGCGCAGACCGCATTGACCCTCGACCACCTGTCCAAGGGTCGCTTCATTCTCGGCCTGGGCAGCGGCGAAAGCGAAAACACCGTGCCCTACGGCTTCGATTTCGCCCGTCCCGTCAGCCGCTTCGAGGAAGCCCTGCGGGTGATCCGGCTGCTCTGGGACACCGACGGCCCGGTCGACTTCGACGGCGAGTTCTACTCGCTGCACCAGGCCCGCCTGGACACCGAGCCCTACCACGACCGGCTGCCGCCGATCTGGATCGGCGCCAGCGGCCCCCGGATGCTCGACATCGCCGGCCGGTACGCCGACGGATGGTGGCCGGCCGGGGCGTGGACACCCGAGAACTATGCCGAGATGCTCGGCGCGGTAAGGGTTTCCGCCGAGCGTGCCGGGCGCGATCCGATGGCGATCACCCCGTGCTTCATCCAGGTGTGCCTGATCGGGGAGGACGACGACGCCCTCGCCGAGATCCTGCGCGCTCCCCTGGTCAAGGCGTTCCTGCTGCAGGTGTCGGCGAAGACCCTGGGCGAGTTCGGGTTTGACCACCCGATGGGCGATGGCTGGCGCGGATTCCAGGACATCGACCCGGCGGCACTGGGCAGGGACCGCATCGTGGAGTTCCTGCACCGGGTGCGACCCGAGATGGTGTTGGCGGTCGTCCCGCACGGCACACCGAAGCAGGTCGCCAAGATCGTCAAGAGCTACGTGGACGCCGGGTTGCGGGTACCCAAGATCCTCGACTACGGCGCCATGGCCGGCCTGGGCCACGCGCAGAGCTCGGCGGCCAACGTGCGGGCCACCGAGGATGAACTCATGCGGCTGTGCGGAGACGGGTCGTGACAACGCTTTTGGACGCCGCCGAGATGCTCGCGGCCGCCGAGGCGGAGACCGGGCTGCACGACTACGGCGATCCGACGTTGCCGCAACGCTTCACCGTCGCCGTCGAACACCTGAACGCCCTGGGGCTGGACGCCGACGGCCGCTTCGAAGCCGCGCAGGTGTGTCGCTGGCTGCTGACCTCCCGCCTGGAACTCATCGAGGACCGCAACCGCTACCCGATCGGGGCCGAGGTGGTCGAGGCGCCGATGTTCGTCACTGGTGAACCTCGTTCGGGCACAACGCTTATGCACGCGCTGATGTCGGTCGACCCGCACGCGCGGGCGTTGCGGTTCTGGGAGGTGATGTACCCGTCGCCGCCGCCGGGGCTGGCGGGGCCCGACGACGACCGCCGGGCGCGGGCGGACGCCGACTGGCGTGAGATCAACGCGAAGATGCCGAAGTGGCTGCACAGCCACCCCTACAACGACATGCTGGGCGACGGCCTGCCCGAAGACGAACGCACCTGGGCGTTCGACTTCCGGGTGATGACGCTCACCGCGTGGTGGCGGGTGCCGATGCAGTCGCTGGTCGCCGGCCTGCCCACCGACCCGGCCGCGCAGTACCGGCTGCACAAGGCGATGCTGCAACAGCTGCAATACAACAGGCCGCGAAAGTATTGGGTGCTGAAGGGCTTTCATGGGTTTCGGCTCAAGGAGCTGTTCGACACCTACCCCGATGCGCGGATGGTGTGGCTGCACCGCGACCCCGTCCAGGTCGCCGCGTCGCGCACCATGATGATGGCCGACATCGCCGAGGGCATGGTCGGGCCGGTCGACCTGCACGCAGAGGCGAAGAAGCACCTCAAGATGACCCGGGCCAGCATCGCCAACACGATGACCAATCCCCTGGTCGACGATCCGCGCATCCTGCACCTGCGCTACACCGACTTCATCGCCGATCATGTTGGGGCCGTGCGGCGTTATTACGCGTTCTGCGGGCGCGAGCTCACGGCCGAGGCCGAGTCGGCGATGCGGGCCTACCTGGCCGACAACCCCGGCGACCGGTACGGAAAATTCCGCTATTCCACGCAATTGCTGACCGACATCGGCGAGGACCTCGACGCGCTGCACGCCGAATTCCGGCCGTTCCGGCAGCGGTTCGGCGTCCCGATCGAAAACCGGGGCTGAGATGACGGGCGCACACAAACGGCTGTCCGTGCACAACGTCACGTTCTACGGCGCGCCGCTGGCCGAGCTGCAAGCACATTGGGCGGCGCTGGGGGTGTCCCGGCTGAGCATCCTGGACAACCAGCTGCTCGATCCGCAGTTGCCAATGCTGTTGGGGCGCAACGACTACACCGTCGAAGCGGTGTACCACCTGTTCGCCGGTGGCCGCCTGACCAGCGACCCCGGCGCCGCCCGGGAGGCGCTGATTGCGGTCATCGACGCCGCCGCGAGCGTAGGCGCGCACACCGTCTACCTGCTCACCGGGGGCCGTGCCGGGCTCACCTGGCCGCAGGCCGCCGAGCGGTTCGCCGCCATGGTCGCGCCCTGCGCCGTGCGGGCGAAGGCGGCGGGCGTGGTACTGGCGATCGAGAACGCGTCCAGCCTGTACGCCGACATCCACATCGCGCACACGTTGCGCGACACCGTCGCCCTGGCCGAGATGAGCGGCCTGGGAATCTGCATCGACCTGTTCCACTGTTGGGCCGAAGGGGATTTCGAGGCGCAGCTGCCGCGGGCGCTGCCGCGCACCGCGCTCATCCAGTTGAGCGACTACGTGCTCGGCGACCGCGCGCTGCCGGGCCGAGCCGTGCCCGGCGACGGCGCCATCCCGATCGAGGCGTTCGTCGCGCAGGCGCTCGCGGCGGGCTACGCCCACGGCTTCGACCTGGAACTCATCGGCCCCCGCATCGATCGGGAGGGCCGGCTCGAATCCGCCCGCCGCGCTTGCGATGTCGTCGGCGCGATGCTGGACCGGCTGGGTGGGTGAACATGGCCTTCGGTGACGGCCCGCACGACGCGGCGCTGCGGGCGGCGTGGACCGAATTCTGCGCCCGGCTGCAACGCGCGGGCGAGCGAGCCTTCAAAGACCACAACCCGGCCTCCGGACCGCATCGGGTCGACGCCTTCCGGTTCCTGACCCAAAACCTCGGGCAGGCCTTCGATCTGGCCCTGGAGACCCGCGACACCAATTATCCTGTGCTGCACAGTTTCTGTGGCCCCACCCGCAAGCTGGGCGGCGACTGCGCCGACTTCACCTACCAGCAGGCGTGGATCGACGGGCGGTCCACCTACCGGATCACCGGCACCCGCGGCACCTCGCGCTTCTTCAATGTCACCGTGCAGGGACGGCGCACGCCCGGAGAGGGTGTGCTGCATGAACCCTTCGGCGACGCACCGCAGGCCAACCTGTTCGGCCAGCAACTCCGCGTCGGCGCCGACGGCCGCTTCGAGCTGTACGTCGGCGGAGCCGAGCGCGGGCACAACTGGCTGCCCACCACGCCCGAATCCCGAAAACTGTTCATCCGCCAGGGTTTCGACCGCTGGGACGAAACCCCGGCGCAGCTGCGCATCGAACGCGTCGACATGGCCATCCCGAAACCGTTGCCCACACCCGGCGAAATGGTCGAGGCGATGCGGTGGGCGGGCGATTTCGTCACCGGGCTGATGTCGGACTGGCCGGAATACCCGTTCCGCCACGGCGGGGTCGACGCCGAGAGCCCGAACACCTTCCCCCGGGCCGCCGCGACCGACGCCGACGGCAACCGCGGCCGGGCCGCCGCCAACATGTACTGGGAACTGGCGCCCGACGAAGCGCTGATCGTCGAATTCGACGCCCACCCCGGATTGTGGATGTTCACCAACATGGGCGTCTTCTTCAAGAAGCATGGACTACCTGTACCGCCCGGTCAGCTACACACCGAGCCGCACCACCGTCGACGGCGACGGACGCATCCGGCTGGTCATGGCCCATCGCGATCCCGGCGTGCACAACTGGCTGGACACCCAGGGTTTCGAGCGCGGCAACCTGACCTACCGGCACATGCTGGAGGGCGAACCCGCCGTGCTGGACACCCGGGTGGTCGGGCACGACGAGCTGCTCGACGCCCTGCCGAAAGACACCGTGATGGTGACGCCGTCGCAGCGCGCCGACGCGATGTGGGAACGCTTCCGCGGCATTCGCCGCCGCTACGTGCTGTAGACACCGGGGCTAGGGTCGAGAACGTGACCGACGTATCTGAGGACGAACTGGCGGGCCTGTCCGAATTCGCGCTGTTGCACGAAAACGCCGAGCAGGCCGGGGTATCCGGTCACCTGCCCGAGGTCGCCCGGGTCGAATCGGGCAGCGGCGACGCCAAAGTCAGCGCGCTGCGCTGGGGCAGCACCGACCCCCGCATCGTGTTCGTGCACGGCGGCGGGCAAAACGCGCACACCTGGGACACGGTGATCGTCGGCGTCGGCGAGCCCGCGCTGGCGGTCGACCTTCCCGGACACGGACACTCCGCCTGGCGCGCGGACGGCGACTACTCGCCGCAGCTGAACGCCGACGCCCTACTGCCGATGCTGCGCGAGCACGCCGCCGGCGCCGACCTCGTCGTCGGCATGTCGCTGGGCGGGCTGACCGCGATCCGGCTGGGCGCCGTCGCACCCGATCTGGTCAAGGAACTGGTGCTGATCGACGTCACCCCCTCGGCGCTGCAACGGCATTCCGAGATGACCAAGGAGCAGCAGGGCACGGTGGCGCTGATGCACGGCGAACGCGAGTTCGACAGCTTCCAGGCCATGCTGGACCTGACGATCGCCGCGGCGCCGCACCGCGAGGTGAAGGCGCTGCGCCGCGGGGTGTTCCACAACTCGCGCAAGCTGGACAACGGCAAATGGACGTGGCGCTACGACGCCATCCGCAAATTCCCGGACTTCGACGGCCTGTGGGCGGACGTCGACGCCCTGTCCGCGCCGGTCACCCTGGTCCGCGGCGGTTCCTCGGGCTTCGTCAGCGACGAGGACGCGGCCGAGCTGAGCCGTCGCGCAAAGCATTTCCGCACCGCGCACGTGGTGGCGAACTCGGGGCACTCCGTGCAAAGCGACCAGCCGCGCGCGCTGATCGACATCCTGCGTGGGGTGCTCGACGCGCGCTGAGCCTACGGTGGACGTTATGACCCACCCCATCCGTATCGGTGTGCAGTTACAGCCCCAACACGCCCCGCAGTACAACCAGATCCGCGACGCGGTGCGCCGTTGCGAGGACATCGGCGTCGACATCGCCTTCAACTGGGACCACTTCTTCCCCCTCTACGGCGATCCGGACGGCGCGCATTTCGAGTGCTGGACGATGCTCGGCGCCTGGGCCGAACAGACCTCGCGCATCCAGATCGGCGCGCTGGTGACCTGCAACTCCTACCGCAACCCGGAGCTGCTGGCCGACATGGCGCGCACCGTCGACCACATCAGTGAGGGCCGGCTGATCCTGGGCATCGGCTCGGGCTGGAAGCAGAAGGACTACGACGAGTACGGCTACGAATTCGGCACCGCCGGCAGCCGGCTGGACGACCTGGCCGGCGCGCTGCCCCGGATCGAGGCGCGGCTGGCCAAGCTGAATCCGGCTCCCACCCGCGACATCCCGGTGCTGATCGGCGGCGGCGGGGAACGCAAGACGCTGCGGCTGGTCGCCCAGCACGCCGACATCTGGCACAGCTTCACCTCCGCCGAGGAATACCCGGCGAAGTCGGACGTGCTCGCCCGGCACTGCGCCGACGTCGGCCGCGACCCGGATCGCATCGAGCGTTCCGCGGCGGTCAAGGGCGGTGCCGAACTGCTCGCCAACGCCGAAGCACTGGTCGGCCTCGGCGTCACCCTGCTGACGGTGGGGTGCGACGGCCCGGATTACGACCTCCGCGACGCCGAGGCGCTGTGCAAATGGCGCGACGGCCGCTGACCCGGCCCGCCCGCGTCCGGTTCCGAGTTCGTCGGACAAACGCATGAACGCGTGCGTTAATTCGTGAGAAACTCTCAGCGCCAGAGCTGTTCGGTGTGAAAGAGACTGAAGCGAAAAGATGCCGAAGAAATACGGGGTCAAGGAAAAGGACCTGGTTGTTTCGCACATTCTGCACCTGTTGCTGACCGGGAAGCTGCGCACCGGGGACCGGGTGGACCGCAATGAAATTGCGGTGGGCCTGGGAGTCAGCCGGGTGCCGATTCAAGAGGCATTGGTGCAACTCGAGCACGACGGCATCGTGTCCACCCGCTACCACCGCGGCGCGTTCGTCGAGCGGTTCGACGAAGCCACCGTGCTCGAGCACCACGAACTGGACGGGCTGCTCAACGGGATCGCGTCGGCCCGCGCGGCGACCAGTCCCACCCCACGGATCCTCGGCGAGCTCGACACGCTGCTGCGCTCGCTGCGCACCGCCAAGGATTCGCGCGCGTTCACCGACCTCGCCGCCGAGTACCGGCGCACCGTCAACGACGAATACGCCGGACCGCGGCTGCACGCGACCATCCGCGCCTCGCAGAACCTGATTCCCCGCCTGTTCTGGACCACCTATCAGGGTGGTCGCGACGACCTGCTGCCGTTCTACGAGGACGAGACGTCGGCCATTCACCGGCGCGATCCCGAAGCGGCGCGCGCGGCGTGCGTCGAGCGCTCCTACCGGATGGCCCAGACGATGCTGGGCGAGCTGTTTCGCCGCCGGGTGTTCACGCCGCCCGACGATGCCGGCCGCGTCGTTGCCGGCCCGCTGCCGGTGCTGGCCGACGCGGACACCATCTGCGGCGGGGCGTCGCTGGCCCTGTAGCACCGGCTCTGGGCGGGCCGCGCCGCCGACCAGTCGATACGGTGGCAGTGATGAATTTGCCCGTGGGCCGGCGCGGCACGCGCCGGGGAAAGCTACTCGCACTGACCGCGACCGTGCTGATGGCGTGCGGGTCGTCGGCGCTGCTGGCCCCGCCGGCGGCGGCCGACCGGAACCAGTGCGCGCCGGCCGGCCCGAAAAGCGCGGCCGTGCTGCCCGAGAACCTGACCCGCGGCGGCTCCATGAGCCAGCCCGACCAGCACACGACGCCCACCGTCGAGCCGCTGAGTTCGGTGCGCATCGACACGTTGGGTCTGGGCACCCCGGGGGTGTTGACGGTGGGGACGCTGTCGGGCGCCCCGCCCAACGTGTGCATCACCCCCACCGGCCAGTACAGCGGCTTCGACAACCAGCTGCTGCGCGCGATCGCCGGCAAGCTCGGCCTCCAAGTCCGTTTCGTCGGCACGGATTTCGCCGGGCTGCTGGCCCAGGTGGCGTCGCGCCGCTTCGACGTCGGGTCGTCGTCGATCAAGGCCACCGACGAGCGGCGCCAAACCGTGGCCTTCACCAACGGCTACGACTTCGGCTACTACGCGCTGGTGGTGCCGCCAGGTTCCGCTATTAAGGAATTCACCGACCTGGCCGCCGGGCAGCGCATCGGGGTGGTGCAGGGCACCGTCGAGGAGTCCTACGTGGTCGACACGTTGCATCTGCAGCCGGTGAAGTATCCCGACTTCGCCACCGTGTACGCCAGCCTCAAGACCCGCCAGATCGACGCCTGGGTGGCGCCCGCCGGTCAGGCCGCGACCACCATCCAGCCGGGCGATCCGGCGGTGGTGGTGGCGAACACGATCAGCCCGGGCAATTTCGTGGCCTACGCGGTGGCCAAGGACAACAAGCCCTTGGTGGATGCGCTGAACTCCGCCCTCGATGCCGTCATCGCCGACGGCACCTGGTCGAACCTGTACTCGCAGTGGGTGCCCCGCACCCTGCCGCCGGGCTGGAAACCCGGCTCCCAGGCCGCGGCGCCCCCCAAACTGCCGGACTTCGCGGCGATCGCGGCGAGTCAGCATCACAAGGCGGTGGGACCGGCGGCGCCGAAATCGACGCTTGCGCAGCTGCGCGACTCCTTCTTCGACTGGGACATGTATCGGCAGGCCATCCCCACGTTGTTGCGCACCGGGTTGCCCAACACGCTGATCCTGACCTTCAGCGCCAGCGTGATCGGGCTGGTGCTGGGCATGGTGCTGGCCGTCGCCGGCATCTCGCATGCGCGGTGGCTGCGCTGGCCGGCCCGGGTGTACACCGATGTGTTCCGCGGGCTTCCGGAAGTGGTGATCATCCTGCTCATCGGGCTCGGGATCGGGCCGATCGTTGGCGGATTGACGAACAACAATCCCTACCCGCTCGGCATCGCCGCGCTGGGGATGATGGCGGCCGCCTACATCGGTGAGATCCTGCGCTCCGGGATCCAGAGCGTGGACCCCGGCCAGCTGGAAGCGTCGCGCGCGCTGGGGTTCAGCTATGCGACGGCGATGCGACTGGTGGTGGTGCCGCAGGGTGTCCGGCGGGTGCTGCCGGCACTGGTCAATCAATTCATCGCGCTGTTGAAGGCCTCCGCGCTGGTGTACTTCCTGGGTCTGGTCGCCGATCAGCGGGAGCTGTTCCAGGTGGGTCGCGACCTCAACGCCGAGACCGGTAACTTGTCGCCGCTGGTCGCCGCCGGCGCCTGCTACCTGATATTGACCGTGCCGCTGACGCATTTGGTGAACATGATCGACGCCCGGCTGCGCCGCGGCCGCGCCGCGGTCGACCCCGAGGAGCCTGCCGACATGCTGACCTTCGGGCAGGAGATCACGTGAGCAATCCCGCCTCCCGCGCGTCGGTTTCGTTGGCGTGCAAAGACATTCACCAAACCCTCAACGGCAACGCGGTGCTGCGCGGTGTCGATCTGGACACTCCCGCGGGCAGCACCGTGGCGGTGATCGGGCCGTCCGGCTCGGGCAAGTCGACCCTGTTGCGCACCCTGAACCGCTTGTACGAGCCGGACCGCGGCGACATCCTGCTGGACGGCCGGTCGGTTCTGCACGACGACCCCGACCAGCTGCGCCAGCGCATCGGCATGGTGTTCCAGCATTTCAATCTCTTCCCGCACCGCACCGTGCTGGACAACGTGGCGCTGGCGCCGCGGAAACTTCGGCGGCTGCCCGCCGAGGCGGCCCGCGAGCTGGCGCTGACCCAGCTGGACCGAGTTGGCCTGAAACACAAGGCCGGTGCCCGGCCGGCGACGCTGTCGGGGGGGCAGCAACAGCGGGTGGCGATCGCCCGCGCGTTGGCGATGTCGCCGCAGGTGATGTTTTTCGACGAAGCGACCTCGGCGCTGGATCCCGAAATGGTCAAAGGAATTCTGCAACTCATCGCCGACCTCGGCGCCGAGGGCATGACAATGGTTGTGGTGACCCACGAAATGGGGTTCGCCCGCTCGGCGTCCGACGCGGTGATATTCATGGATCACGGCAAGGTGGTGGAATCGGGCCCGCCCGAGCAGATATTCGAAGCCGCCGAGACCGAACGGCTGCAGCGATTCCTGTCCCAAGTGCTTTGATCCGAACCGACCATCGGGGCAATGGCTCCCTTGTACGCCTCTGATATCAGGTTAGACTCCCGATTTATGGCAGACAGCGAATCGAACGCGGCCGAGGTTGCCGAGCTCGCCGAAGGTTTGCACCGAGCGCTGTCCAAATTGTTTGCGATGCTGCGGCGGGGCGATCCCAGCGGGGCGGCGGCCGGGGATTTGACGTTGGCGCAACTGTCGATTCTGGTCACCCTGCTCGATCAGGGCCCGATCCGGATGACCGACCTGGCGGCGCACGAACGGGTGCGGACTCCCACCACCACCGTGGCGATCCGGCGACTGGAGAAGGTGGGGCTGGTCAAGCGTTCTCGCGACCCGTCCGACCTGCGCGCGGTGCTGGTCGACATCACGCCGCGCGGCCGCGCGGTTCACGGTGAGTCCCTGGCCAATCGGCGCGCGGCGCTGGCGGCGATGCTGAGCCAGCTCCCCGCGTCCGACCTCGACACGCTGATGAAGGCGCTGGCGCCGTTGGAGCGGCTGGCCTCCGGCGACCCGACGTCCGGGCCGGCCGGTGTGCCCCCGGCACGCAAGGAAGCCTGAAACGGGCTGCAGTTCAACCCTTTTCGATCGGCGACGCGGGATCGGTAGACTCCACCGCATGCCCAATGCACTCATCACCGGCGCCGGGGGCGGTATCGGTTCGGCGATCGCCACGGCGCTGGCTCCCACGCACACCCTGTTGTTGGCCGGCCGGCCGTCGGACCGGCTCGACGCGGTCGCCCGGCGGCTCGGTGCCACCACGTTCCCGCTGGACCTCACCGACGGCGGCGACATCGAGGCCGCCTGTGAAGTCGTGGACGAACTCGACGTGTTGGTGCACAACGCGGGACTGTCGATACCCGGCAACGTGGCCGACTCGAACGTCGGCGAGTGGCGTGCCACCTTCGCGGTCAACGTCTTTGGACCGGTTGAGCTCACGCTGGCGTTGTTGCCGGCGCTACGGCGGGCCCGCGGTCAGGTGGTTTTCATCAACTCCGGCGCGGGACGCAACGTCTCCCCCGGCATGGCTTCCTACTCGGCCAGCAAGTTCGCGCTGCGCGCCTTCGCCGATTCGCTGCGCAACGACGAGCCCGAGTTGCGGGTCACCACCGTGTATCCGGGTCGCACCGACACCGGCATGCAGCGCGAGCTCATCGCGTTCGAAGGCGGAAGCTACGACCCGGACAGGTTTTTGAAGCCGGAAACCGTCGCGGCCGCGGTCGCCAATGTGGTGGCCACCCCGCCCGACGGGCATGTGCACGAGGTGGTGCTGCGGCCCGCCCGGCGGTAGCCGCCGCTACACCACCAGGTTGACCAGCCGGCCCGGGACCACGATCACCTTGCGCGGCTGGGCGCCGGCCAGGAACGCCAGCACCTTCTCGTCGGCCAGCGCGGCGGCCTCGAGGGTGTCCCGATCGGCGTCGGCCGCCACCGTCACCCTCCCGCGCACCTTGCCGTTCACCTGCACCGGGTATTCGACGGTGTCCTCGACGAGGTACGCCGGGTCGGCCACCGGGAACGGGCCGTGCGCCAGCGAGGTGGTGTGGCCCAGCCGCAGCCACAACTCCTCGGCCATGTGCGGCGCCAACGGCGCCAGCATCAGCACCAGCGGCTCGACCGCCGCGCGGGGCACCGCGTCGCGATGTTCCTTGGTGAGATGGTTGGTGTACTCGATCAACTTGGCCACGGCGGTGTTATTGCGCAGGGCCGCATAGTCTTCCGAGACTCCGGCGATGGTGCGGTGCAGCAGCCGCAGGGTGCCGGTGGGCAGATCCCGTCCGGGCCCGTCGACCACCCGCGTCTCGCCCGTCTGCTCGTCGACGACCAGTCGCCACACCCGCTGCAGGAACCGGTGAGCGCCCACCACATCCTTGGTCGCCCAGGGACGGGACGCCTCCAGCGGACCCATCGACATCTCGTAGACCCGCAGCGTGTCGGCGCCGTAGTCGTCGCAGATCTCGTCGGGTGAGATCGAATTCTTCAGGCTCTTCCCGATTTTCCCGAATTCCTGGAAGACCTCGATCTCCCCGTCGGGACCGCGGTAGAAAAACCGGCCGTCGCGTTCGACGACCTCCTCGGCCGGCACGTACGAGCCGCGCGAGTCGGTGTAGGCGAACGCCTGAATGTAGCCCTGGTTGACCAGCCGGCGGTACGGCTCGCGGGAGCTGACGTGGCCCAGGTCGTAGAGCACCTTGTGCCAGAACCGGGCGTAGAGCAGATGCAACACCGCGTGTTCGGCCCCACCGACGTACAGGTCGACGCCGCCGGGATCCTGCGGCCCGTGCTCGGCGGGCCGCGGCCCCATCCAGTAGGCCTCATTCTCCTTGGCGCAGAAGCGTTCCGAGTTGTGCGGATCGGTGTAGCGCAGTTCGTACCAGGAGCTGCCGGCCCATTGCGGCATCACGTTGGTGTCGCGGCTGTAGGGCTTCAGGCCGTCGCCGAGGTCCAGCTCGACGTGCACCCAGTCGGTCGCCTTGGCCAACGGCGGCGACGGTTCGCTGTCGGCGTCGTCGGGGTCGAACAGCACCGGCGAATAGTCCGGCACGTCGGGCAGTTCCACCGGCAGGGCGGCTTCGTCGAGGGCATGCGGCCGCCCGTCGCTGTCGTAGACGATCGGGAACGGCTCGCCCCAGTACCGTTGCCGGGCGAAAAGCCAGTCACGCAACTTGAATTCGACCCGCACGCAGCCACGGCCTTCGGCTTCCAGCCGGGCGGTGATCGCCTCCTTGGCCGCCGCCACATCCAGTCCGTCCAGGTAGCCGGAGTTCACCAACACCCCGTCGCCGGCGTAGGCGCCCTCCGAAATATCGCCTCCGGCAATGACTTCCACGATGGGCAGGCCGAATTCGTGCGCGAAGTCCCAGTCGCGCTGGTCGTGGCCGGGCACTGCCATGATCGCGCCGGTGCCGTATCCGGCCAGCACGTAGTCGGCGATGAAGATCGGAACCGGCTTGCCATTGGTGGGATTGGTGGCGTAGCTGCCCAGGAAGACACCGGTTTTCGCCTTGCTCTCCTGGCGCTCGAGGTCCGACTTCGAGGCGATCGCCCGCCGGTAGGCGGCGACCGCCTCGCCCGGAGTGGCGGCGCAGTATGTCCAGCGCGGGTCGGTGCCGTCCGGCCAGGCGGGCGCGACCAGCTCGTCGACCAGCTCGTGCTCGGGGGCCAGCACCATATAGGTGGCGCCGAACAGCGTGTCCGGTCGGGTGGTGAACACCTCGATGTCGAGCGCCGCGCCGTCGGCGCCGGTCGCCGCGAACAGGGCCTTGGCGCCGGTGGAACGGCCGATCCAGTTGCGCTGCATGGTCTTCACCGGCTCCGGCCAGTCCAGCAGGTCGAGGTCGTCGAGCAGCCGGTCGGAGTAGGCGGTGATCCGCATCATCCACTGCCGCAACCGCTTTCGGAACACCGGGAAGTTGCCGCGGTCGCTGCGTCCGTCGGCGGTGACCTCCTCGTTGGCCAGCACGGTGCCCAGTCCGGGACACCAGTTGACCATCGAGTCCGCGCGGTATACCAGCCGGTGGCTGTCGATCACGTCGGCTCGCTCCCCCGCCGACAACTCGGACCAGTTGCGCCCGTCGTCGAGGCTGCGCGCGCCGGAATCGAATTCGGCGACCAGCTCGGCGATGGGTCGGGCCTTGTTGGCGGCGGGGTCGAACCAGGCGTTGTAGATCTGCAGGAAGATCCACTGCGTCCACTTGTAGAACTCGACGTCGGTGGTGGAGAAGCTGCGCCTGCTGTCGTGGCCCAGCCCCAGCCGGCCCAGCTGGCGGCGGAAGTTGACCACGTTGGCCTCGGTCCTGGTGCGCGGGTGGGTGCCGGTCTGCACCGCGTATTGCTCGGCGGGCAGGCCGAAAGCGTCAAAACCCAACGCATGCAACACGTTACGGCCGGTCATCCGGAAGTAGCGGGCGTATACGTCGGTGGCGATGTAGCCCAGCGGGTGGCCGACGTGCAGCCCCTCCCCCGACGGGTAGGGGAACATGTCCTGCACGAACAGCTTGTCCTCGGGGACCGGGGTCCCGTCCGTCGGGGCCAACGAACCGACCGGGTTGGGCACGTTGAACGTCCCGAGCTTGGCCCAGGTGTCCTGCCAGCTGCCCTCGATCCGGCCCGCCAGCGCCGCGGTGTAGCGATACGGCGGCGCGTCGGAGTCCGGCGCGGCGGCACCGGAGCCGGTGGCGGGCGAAGTGGTCGGGGATTCGGTCACCTGAACAGGGTATAAGGGCCGACGCGGCGGCTTCGCCGGCCACAGGTTGGTCTCGGTTGCGTTGCGCACCGATCAGGGGTTCATCCCAGCTGTATTTCGAGCCTGTTCACCGCCTTTGACCTGTAGTTACAGTCAGCCACTATCGACGGCTTCTGGTAGGCAGCCATGGGAAGGACCGACGCAGATGATTGAGATCGTCCCCGGCCACCGGGCAGTTCTCGGCGGTATGGTCGCCGGCCTGATCGGCCTGGCGGTTGCTGCGGGCGGTACGGCATCGGCAGACCCGTTGCCGCCGGCGCCCGCGCCCGTCCCCGCGCCGGCGCCGGCAAACCTCGGGCCCGAGCTGGTGCCGCCGAGCAGATACCTGGCCGCGCCGCAGGCCACCACCGCGGCCACCCAGATCACCCCGGCCACGCCGGGCACCCCGGGCCCCGCTCCGGCCCCGGCCCCGGCCCAGGCCCCGGCCCCGGCTCCCGCTCCCGCGCCCGCGACGTCGGGCACGATCCGGGAATTCCTGCAGTCCAAGGGCGTGAAGTTCGAGGCGCAAAAGCCCCAGGGGTTCAAGGCGCTCGACATCACCTTGCCGATGCCCGCCCGCTGGACCCAGGTGCCCGACCCGAACGTGCCCGACGCGTTCGCGGTGATCGCCGACCGGCACGGCAGCAGCATCTACTCGTCGAATGCCCAGGTCGTGGTGTACAAGCTAGTCGGCAACTTCGATCCGAGGGAAGCCATCACCCACGGCTACGTGGACAGCCAGAAGCTTCCGGCGTGGCAGCCCACCAACGCCTCGATGGCCGATTTCGGCGGATTCCCGTCGTCGATCGTGGAGGGCACCTACCGTGACGGCGACCTGACGCTGAACACCTCGCGTCGTCACGTCATCGCCACCTCGGGGCCGGACAAGTACCTCGTTTCGCTGGCGGTGACCACCGACCGTGCGGTCGCCGTGGCCGACGCCCCGGCCACCGACGCCATCGTCAACGGATTCCGGGTGACCGTGCCCGGCGCGAGCGCCCC
Source organism: Mycobacterium sp. MAC_080597_8934 (assembly GCF_000523975.1). Taxonomy (NCBI): domain Bacteria; kingdom Bacillati; phylum Actinomycetota; class Actinomycetes; order Mycobacteriales; family Mycobacteriaceae; genus Mycobacterium; species Mycobacterium sp. MAC_080597_8934. The sequence continues at coordinate 234,887 of NZ_JAOS01000050.1, forward strand.
GGCACCCACGGCCGCCCCGGTCGCGCTGCCGCCCAGGCGCCGGCCGTCGCTCCCGTCGCACCGGCACCGGCACCCGTCGCCCCCGCCGCCCCAACCGCGCCGGCGCCCGCCGCGGCTCCGCTGGTGCCGCTCGCCCAGACCGCTCCGGCGGCCCCGGCCGGGTTGCCCGCGCAGCCGCTGCCCAACCAACAGCACACCCCCAGCCTGCTGGCCATGGTGCCGGGCCTGCCCCCGCTGCCGAACTTCTCGTTCCTGCAGCACTGAGAACGACTACCCGGCCCGCTGCGCGCGGCGGTGACCCGGCTCGTATTGTGAGGCCATGCTGATTGCGGGCGTGCTGTGCATCTGTGCGGCGGTGGCCTCGGCGGGGTTCGGCACCTGGTCGCTTGCGCACAACCGGAACTACGGAGCCACCGCGCTGGCGCTGCGCGCCATGGCGCCCACCCAGTTGGCGGCCGCGGTGATGCTGGCCGCCGGCGGCACGGTGGCGCTGGCCGCGGTCCCGCACACCGCGCTGGTCGTGCTCATCGTCTGCGTCGCCGGGGCGTTGGGGACCCTGGCCGCCGGCTCGTGGCAGAGCGCCCGCTTCGCGGTGCGCCAGCAGTCCGCCGCGCCGGCCTGCGCCGGCAGCTGCACCGGCTGCACGCAGTCGTGCGCGTGACGGCGGGGGAGCCAGCTAGTTGCGGCTGATGTCGATGGGGTGGGTCGCGAGCAGCGACAGCGGCAGCGGCTGGCGGCGTAGAACCTGCCCCCACAGATCGGACCTGGGCCCCACTAGAACGTCGGAAGGCAAGGCGGACAAGACAATCCAGTCGTCACGCTCGATTTCGCCTTCGAGCTGACCGATGGTCCAGCCGGAGTAGCCCGCGAAGATCCGCACGCCTTCCACCAACGGCGCGATCGCGTCGGGGTCGGCGTCCAGGTCGACCATCACCACCCGGCCGTCCACGTGCCGCAGGCCTGGTGCGCCTTGCGGATCGGCGCCCACCCGCAACGTCGCCAGGCACAGCGCCGCGTCCCGCTTGACCGGCCCGCCGATGAACATCGTCTTCGGCTTGGCCGCCAGCGTGGTCCACTGCGGCAGCACGTTGTACACGGCGGTGTCGCTGGGCCGGTTGAGCACGACGCCCAGGGTGCCGCCGTCGTTGTGCTCCACGATGTAGATCACGCTGCGCCGAAACGTCGGCTCCAGCAGGTCGGTATTGGCGAGCAGCAAGGTGCCCGCCCGCACCCGTTGCGCGGCGGGTGCGACGTAGTCCTCGGGATCCTCCGGCGGCGGCACCCCACCATCATGGCATCCGCCCGATCGTCGCCCAGGGCAATCGGGAGCGTGGAGCACGAAGATTTGTACTGTTGTTGGCACGGCCCTGACCACGCCAGCGTTCCAGCCCCAATCGTGGAAGTCGGTTTCGGTGATTCCAACCCGGATGCAGTCCAGCGCACCCGTCGAAACCTGGCGCTCGGTGCGCGCGTTGCCGGATTTCTGGCGGCTGCTGCAGGTGCGGGTGGCGAGTCAGTTCGGGGACGGGTTGTTCCAGGCGGCGCTGGCCGGGGCGCTGCTGTTCAACCCGGATCGGGCCGCCGACCCGCTTGCCATCGCCCGCGCCTTCACGGTCCTGTTCCTGCCGTACTCGCTGCTGGGGCCGTTCGCCGGCGCGCTGATGGATCGCTGGGATCGGCGGCTGGTGCTGGTCGGCGCCAACGTGGGCCGGCTGGTGCTCATCGCCGCGATCGGCACGATCCTGGCGGTGCGGGCCGGTGATCTGCCGCTGCTGCTGGGCGCGCTGTTCGCCAACGGTTTGGCCCGGTTCGTCGGGTCCGGCCTGTCGGCGGCGCTGCCGCACGTGGTGCCGCGTGAGCAGGTGGTGACGATGAACGCGGTGGCCACCGCGGCCGGGGCCGTTGCCGCGTTTCTCGGCGCCAACTTCATGCTGGTGCCGCGGTTCCTGTTCGGCGCCGGCGACCGGGGCGCCGCGGCGATCGTCTTTTTCACCGTGGTTCCGGTCTCGATCGCGTTGCTGTTGTCGTGGCGGTTCGCCCCGCGGGCGCTGGGTCCCGACGACACCTGGCGGGCGATCCACGGGCCGGTGCTCTATGCGGTGATCACCGGCTGGCTGCACGGGGCGCGGACGGTGGCTCAGCGCCCGACGGTCGCGGCCACGCTGTCCGGCCTGGCCGCCCATCGGATGGTGGTGGGTATCAATTCGCTGCTGGTGCTGTTGCTGGTCCATCACCTGCCGGGCCTCGAGGGCGGGGGATTCGGCACCGCATTGCTGTTCTTCGGCGCCGCCGGCCTGGGCGCGTTCTTGGCCAACGTGCTGACGCCGCCCGCGATCCGCCGGTGGGGCCGCTACGCCACCGCGAACGGCGCGCTCGCCGCGTCGGCGATCGTCGAGGTCGCGGGCGCCGAACTGCTGCTTCCGGTGATGGTGGTGTGCGGTTTCTTGCTCGGGGTGACCGGGCAGATGGTCAAGCTGTGCGCCGATTCGGCGATGCAGATGGACGTCGACGATGCGCTGCGCGGACACGTGTTCGCGGTGCAGGATGCGCTGTTCTGGGTGGCGTTCATCGTCGCGATCACGGTGGCCGGCATGGTGATTCCCGACGACGGGCACGCCCCGGTGTTCGCGCTGTTCGGGTCGGTGCTCTATCTGGTCGGGCTGGCCGTGCACGGCATCGTCGGGCGGCGCGGCGAGTGATCGCTAAGGTGGCGACGTGAATTGTCCGACGGCCGGCACCGACCGGCGGGGGCGGCAATGACCGGTCCGGCCCCGATAGTGGCGGATCTGCGCGCCGAGAGCGACGCGCTGGACGCCCTGGTCGCACCGCTGCCGCCGGGCCGCTGGGCCGACCCGACGCCGGCGGCCGGCTGGACGATCGCCCACCAGATCGGGCATCTGCTGTGGACCGATCGGGTCGCGCTGATCGCGGTTACCGATGAACCCGGGTTCTCCGAGGTGCTGGCCGGCGCGGCCGCCGACCCGGCCGGCTTCGTCGACAAGGGCGCCGAGGAGCTCGCGGCCGTCGCCCCGGCGGAGCTGCTCGCGGATTGGCGCGCCACCCGCGACCGGCTGCATCGGGCGCTGCTGGGGGTGCCGGCCGGTCGCAAACTCCCGTGGTTCGGCCCGCCGATGAGTGCCGCGTCGATGGCGACCGCGCGGTTGATGGAGACCTGGGCGCACGGCCTGGACGTCGCCGACGCGCTGGGGGTCATCCGTCCGGCGACCGACCGGCTGCGATCGATCGCTCATCTGGGCGTGCGCACCCGCGATTACGCGTTCGCCGTCAACAATCTGACGCCGCCGGCCGAGCCGTTCCTGGTCGAGCTGCGCGGCCCCCGTGGCGACACCTGGTCGTGGGGGCCGCCGGAGGCGGTGCAGCGGGTCACCGGCTCCGCGGAGGATTTCTGCTTCCTGGTCACCCAGCGGCGGCCGCTGAGCGCGCTCGACATCACCGCCGACGGCGCCGATGCGCAGCGCTGGCTGGAGATCGCGCAGGCCTTCGCCGGCCCGCCCGGCCCCGGGCGATGAGCGCGTGAAACGCGCGAAGAGAGCCGGGGCCAACAACCTCAGCCCCGGGCGATGAGCGCGTAAAACGCGCGGACCCGTCAGTGCAGGGGACCGCCGTAACTCGCCCGGTTCTCGGCCTCCGCTTCCTCGCGCAGCGCGGTGATCGCGAGGTTGAGCCGGTCGGCCAACTCGCCGTGGCCGTACCCGGTCATCACCCCGGGATGCAGGGTCAGCTTCAGCAGCCGGCCGTCGGAATTGGCCACGGCGTAGATGTCGCCCAGGTCGACGCTGTAGGTGACGGCCTCGGCCTGCGCCACCAGGGCTTCCCACTTGTCGGCCGCCTCGCTCAGTTCGCGAAGAACCGATTCGACGAGATCCTTGTCGCTGAGATTCGCGCGACTGCCCGAATCCGACACCTGCACAGTATCGCGAGCCCTCCGACCAGCGTCAATTCATACGACGGGTTGCCGGCTCAACCACCGGAGGCCGGCGCGGCCAGAGTGCGGTACCAGGCCAGGTGGTAGTTCGCGGACACCGGGTCGCCGCTGGCGATGCCTTCGGTGGCGGCCATCAACAGGCACTTGAGCAGGAGCGCCGGGTTGACGTTCGGATACTGCACCAGCAGCTGATAGCGGGCCGTGTCCAGGTGCACCCGCAAGACGTCGACCTCCTGGTCGACGATGACCGCGCCCGCGGCCGCCGCGTCGGCCAGCCGCGGCACGATCTTGGGCAGGTCGGCGCGCCCGCGGATGGCCCGGCTGATGGCTGTCGCCAAGTCGTCGATGGGGGGCAGTTCTCGCGGCTGCGACGACGACTGCGTGGCCGCGAAGTCCGCCGAGCGGCGCAGCGTATCACCGGGTGTGTAGGTGACGCGGCGTACCGTCTCGCCGATCAGCGCGACCACGTCGCCGCTGCGCCGCTCGGGTTCCAGCAACCGCACGCCCGCCGGCAGGGCGATGCCCGACGGTATCCATCCGTGGGCGAGATCGGTCACCAGGATCGTCGTCCCGTCGGCGCGATCGCCGATCGCCCAATTCAGCCGCGGCTCTTGCCGGACCACGAATTCCAGCAGCCGGTTCAAGCGGTTGTTGTCGAATGCCGTTGTGGCCGCGGGCTTTTCGACGCGGGGCTGGGCGGTATCGGTGTCGGCGACGGCGGGCCGGCCTTCGGTCGCCGGCTCGTCGCCGTCCGCCGGCGCGTGGTGCCGGCCGCTGTCCGCGGGCTCCTCGGCCGGCTCCGGTGGGGCAACGACCGGCGGCTCGGGACCGGCTCGTCTCGCCTGACGACCGGGATGACCTGGGTCTGCTCCAGGTCGGCCGCCTCGGCGGGTGCGGCGATGTCCGGTTCGACGCGCTCGGCGACCGGTTCGGGCACCGGCGCGTGGTGACGACCGCGGGTGGTGGGTTCGCCGAGCGGCTCCGGGACTTCGGCGGCCGGCGCTTCCGGGGCCGGCGCCTCCGGGACTTCCGGGGCCGGCGCCTCCGGGACTTCGGCGGCCGGCGCTTCCGGGGCCGGCGTCTCCGGGACCGAAGCGTCCGCGGCCGCCGCGTCGTCGCGAATGGCCGGAAGCACCCGGGTCTCCTCGAGTTGCGCCGGCTCGTCCTCGGCCGCCCGCCGCCGGGTCGGTCGCGGGCGCGCTTCGGGCGTCTGCTGCGCTGGCGGGCCGGCGGTGTGCTCGGCGTCGCCGACCGCGGGCAGCACCTGCGTCCTTTCCAAGTCCGCGCCGGGAGCATCGAGGGTCGGCCGCGGTGGAGCCGGCGGCCGGGCGCCGCTTTGCACCGCATGCAGGTAGCGGATCGTCGATTCGACCCGTCGCACCGCACGCGTGCGGGCCTGCTCGATGACTCGCGCCTCGGCAGCCTGCCGGGCGGTGTCGGTCATACCCGCGCGCTTGAGCTTGCGCAATTCATCGTTGGCGCCGTCGGCAATTCGCTGCAGGTCGGCCTTGAGATACTCTGCGAGCGTGGCGGTTTCGGGCGTGACCGTCGACAATTCGGCAGGCCACAGCCCGCCTGTCACCCACGGGGTGCAGTCGACGGGAGAGCTGAAGGCCGGAATCGACAGTGATTCCCGGGTAGCTCTCCGGAGGCGCTGACGCGCCGTCATCCGACCGAAGATCGCCACCGGCTAAGCCTAGCGGCAGCCGCCCGGCGAGTTGTGCAGTCAGTGAATTGTGCGGCCGTCAAGGCCTGGGTAGCGTGGGGACATGGCTGATTCTGCATTGCAGCAGCAACTCGACGAGGTGCGCACGCTGCTCGCCCGAGCGCGAGAGTTGTTCGGCCCCAATCCGGTAGAGCCGCCGACCGGTATCGCTCCCGATCCCAGCGCGGCCAAGCCGTGGCTGCGCTAACCGAACACCTCGGCTGAGACCGGTCCGAGCCGTCTACTTGGCGTGCGTGCGGCGGCGCAACTTGTGCGCCAGCAACTTTTCGATGGCCGCATCGAGGTCGCGCGGGGTCGGAACTTCCGCCGACGGTGTGTGCCCGGCGGCGACGATCTCGTCGCGGATTTCCAGCAACGCCTTGAGACAGGACACGTCGGCGGTCAGCAGAATGCCTTGTGCCAGCGTCTCGGCGTCGGTTTCCATCGCCTCTTCGCTCAGCGCGACGCTGTGCATGTAGCCGCCGCGGCACGAGCGGACCAGGATGTGTCCGCTCGGGTGAACAGTGTCGAAAGCAGGATTCGCGTCCGTCATCGACCGCGGTCGACGATGCTGCCGAACTTGTCTGCCGCCTCCTGCTCGTGCTGCTCCCACATCGCCGCCGAGACCGTCAGTTGGTCGGCCAGGTCGGCGTGGTCAGCAGCTTGCTGCTCGTAACACTGGCGCCGCAGCTCGAGAAGTTCGCGGCCGGCGTCGCGCAGTTCACTAAAAATCGGCCCGAGCGAATCCAGGCTCTCCTGGATGGCGGCGTGCGACGACGGGACGGTGCGCAGGTACTCCGAGGTGTCTTGGTGATGCGCAGCGGCCTGACGCAGGTGCGCGGGCACTACATGGATCGAATCTGCCATCCGCTGTCTCCTGTTGAGGACCGCCGGTCCTGCCGGCGAGTTCATTTTTCTCAGGTGGTCGACGAGCTCGCCGGCCGGGTCGGTGTCGGTGGGTCGGGCTTAGCCGGCGCGGTCACGCTCGCGGCCGCCGCCGGCGGGTGCTCCCAGCCTAGGAAGCTCGGCCCGCTCACGGTGGCGATGTGTTGAATTTGCCCGTCCAGAAGCGCTTTGCCGGGGCCGAGCGCCAGGGCGTGGCGATCGGTGAACATGCCGATGTCGCCGGGACTCACCCGCACAACGTCGACAGGGTTGGCCACCGCCGTCCCGGGTGCGGGGAGGGTCATTCCCTGTTGTTGGAAGGCTTCCGCGATCGGGGTTCCGCCGACGGCGGCCTTGATCGCCGCCGCCAGCTGTGGGCTGGCCGCGGTCACCGTTTCGCCGTCGGGCAGCGTCACCGATGTCGGCCCGGCGGGCGGCTCGTCGGCTGACGCGTTCTCGTCGTCGGCCTGTTCTGCCGAACCGTCGGCGGGCGAATCGTGTTGCTGGCCTTGGTCTTCCGGTAGGTCTTCGTCTCCCAGGTCCTGCAGCGCCGGATCGCTGGCGTCGCCGGCCTGCAGCCCCGAAAGCGGAAGCCCGCCGGGCGTCTCCCAGCCCGACATCGATGCCGGTGTCGCGCCGAGCCCCGGAAGCGAGCCACCGCCGAAACTCGGCAACGCGGGCGCCATCGCAGGCGGTGGTGCCGGTGGAATGGTGTTGCCGCCCAATGGATCCAGGGCGGCCGCGGGATCGATCGGCGATCCGTCGTCGTCGGCCAACAGCGAATCCAGCAGCGGATCCCACTCGTCGTCGAGGTCCTCGTCCGGCTGATCACTCGTGCCCGCCGCGGCAGCATCGGCAGCGGCGCCGGCAGACGACGCGTGATCGCCGGGTCGATCACTCTTGGCCGCGTCGTACAGCGACGTCCACGCGGCCATCAGCGCCGACTTCGAGGTGTCGTCCAGGCTGGCGTTCAGCACCACCGCCCGGATATCTCGCAGCTTGCCGATGAGGAACCGTTGGAAATCGCGCGCTCCCGCCGGGGTGTCCAGGTCCGACCTGGTCCGGACGGCCGCCTCGGTTTCCTGCTGCAACTTGGTGAGCGCTTCTCTGCCGTCAACCGCCTTCAGGTGTGCGTTGAGGATGGCCGTCACCACTTGCATGTCCAGCTGCGAGCTCACTGAATTCTGCTGCGCCAGAGCGGCTTCCGCGCTGGCGATGGCATCGGCCGCCGCGCCCGACTCCCGGTCCGGAGCAGGCCCGGCATCGGCGGGTGGGCGTGTGACGCCCGTCGGTGCGGCCCCGAACACCTCCGCGTGCTGCCGGCGGATCTTGGCCATGATGGCCTGCAGCTGTTCGGGGCGGGTGCTCGAGGTGATCACCGCCGACACTTCGGCCGGCGCCAATCCCGTTTGCCAGGCGTTCGGGTCGCCGGTGCGGTCCCGGACGTCCTTGACCGCGGCCAACAGGTCGTCGTAGGCCGACATCAGCCCGCCCGGAAGCGCTGCAGCCCCTGACGCGACCCCTCCATGCCCGGCGACAGTACTCAGGAGTGTTGCTGCCGACAATTCACTGCGCTCCCACGGTGTGGACTAATTTTGCTCACCTGTTGCCGGCGCTGTACTGCGCCCGAAGATTCTCCAACACAACCCTTTTCGCCCGGCCGAGTTCCTGAGCCTCGGTGACCACCGATGCGATCTCGTGCTGCTTGGCGAGCAGAAACTTGTGGAACTCCCGCGCGCCCAGCGGCGTATCGACGGCCAGATCCGCTTGATGCGCCACGGCGCGGTCGATCTGCTCGGCGATGGCGTCCAGCCGCCGGGCGCTCTCCTGCGCCGCCGCGTGAGCACTGGCGAGCACCTCGGCGAGCACACGGTCGGCTTCCGACGCCGCGCCGTGCTGATCGGCCAGCGCCGATCGCCGCGCCTCGACGGCCTCTAACGAGAATCCGGGTTGTTCCGGCATCGGCTCACCCTTTTCGTCGTGCCCGCTGGGCCGGGCGATGTTGGCAGGTCATATCGGTCGGCGTATCGCAACGTTGTTGCCCAGCCGGCTGATTCGCACCGACGCGCCCGAGTAGGGCGCCTCGACGACGAGGTTGTTGCCGATCGCGAGCTGCACGTGGCCGGCGTGGGGAAACACCAGATCACCCGGCCGCACCTGCGACCGCGGCACCGGGATGCCCTCGTTGATCTGTTGATAGGTGGTGCGGTCCAAATGAATTCCGGCCTGCGCGTAGCTCCACTGCACCAGGCCGGAGCAGTCGAACTGGTCAGGACCGGTGGCCCCCCACACGTATGGGCGGCCGAGCCGTGACAACGCGGCCCGCACCGCGAGCGCCGCGCGGTCGCTGCCCGGCCCGCGCAGGCCGGCCAGCCCGACACCGTGCCGCAGCCGGTACCGCAGGGCCAGCAGCCGGGCACGGTGGTGTCGGGCTCGCGCTGCCGCCGACACCACGTGGGCATGTTGGGTCCGCAGGCGCAGCACCCGGCGCCGCATCGCCTCGCGCTGAGCCAACGGCGTCGTCGGGTTCGCGGCGGCATCGGCGCGGCCGGCATCGAGCACGGCGCCGGTCAGCTCGCGAGCCTGCGCCCGGTCTCGGTGCGCGCCGGCCAGCAGGTCGGTCACCGCGGCGTCCGTGTCCGACGTCGACGCCAGGCGTTGCCGGCTGTGCTGCACCGCGAGCCGGTAGCCGCCGTGCGCGAATCCGTCGCTCAGCCGGGCCGCTCGCCCCAACAGGTCGCGGTAGTGCCCACTTCCGGTGTCCAGGGATGCGGGCCGCGTGCCGCCGGCGAAAAGTTGATGAGCACGGCTCAACGCCTCGAGTTCGCTGTGGCTCACGACCCCTCCTCGTCGTCGCCCTGGCTCGCCTCATTCCGGCTCGCCGACTCGACCGCGTCGGTGAAGGCGCGCACCCGGGGGAGGGCGCTCGGCGAGATGACCCCCCGGTTCCGGATGTCCCACATCTCGTCGACATCCACCCCGACCAGGGCAGCGATGATGGTCTCCGGCAGTGACGACTGGGCGCAGGCCCGGTCGAAGCGCGCGCTGAGGCTGGTGGGCATCCGCTTCAGCAGGGCCACCCGCGTCGCCTCCAGGGCCTGCAGGTGTTCCATCAGCCGCCCGGTCGAGTCGGCGCCGGCGTTCACCGCCACCCGCCATGAGCTGGCGGCGAGCAGCTCCGCCTTCACGCACTGAGCGATCACAGACAGAATATACGTCTCATATTCGTTTGATGTTGTCGCCGGCAATCGATCGATGACCGATTTGAGGGCATCCAGCTGTGCTTCGGCGTAGCCCTCCAGCACTTCGGTGTCACTGTGACGAGCGACCACCACCGGTCCGGTGCGTCGCGCCGGCATCTCGGCCGCCGGCTGAGCGGCCATCAGGCGGGCCAGCTCGGCCTCCGGGTCGGCGGCCACCAACAGCCGCGAATACGTGCCCGGCGGCAGCCCGAGCCCGTTTTCGATCTTCTGAACTGTGCTTTTGTGGGGTTTACGGGCGCCGCGCTCCAGGTAGCTCAGGCCCATGATGCTGACACCGGTCGCGGCGGCAAGGTCGGCCAGCGACCAATCCCGCGATTCTCTCAACGCGCGGATCGCTGCGCCGGCCGATTCACGGCTCACCGCACGCTCCGGCCATAGGCCGGATATTACACAGCTGAGGTCCCGAACCTCTGTGTATACGTTTTTGTCACGTTTCTCTTGCGCTGCTGCCGTTGGTGATATACGCTTTTGCCTACGTTTCACGCTCGACAAGGAGACCGACATGGGACACCCGTGCGCAGCCAACCCGGAACTTTGGTTCGGCTACCCCGACGACGACGGCGGTGACGGCGCGGCCAAGGCCCGCGCGTACGAGCGGTCGGCCACCGAGGCGCGCATCCAGTGCCTGCGCCGGTGCCCGCTGGCCCAACAGCGGCGCTGCGCCCAGCACGCCGTCGCGCATCGTGAGGAGTACGGCGTCTGGGCCGGGGTGAAGCTGCCGGGCGGCCAGTACCGCAAGCGTGAGCAGCTGGCACACGCCCATGAGGTGCTGCGGCGCATCGCATCCGGCGAGATCAACTCCCGGCAACTGCCGGAGAATGCGGCGCTGCTGGCGCGGCACGAACACGAGACCGTCGCCGCACCCGCAGTCGTGCTGCATCTGCCGCTGGCCAAGGTCGGGCCCCGTTCGGCCGCCTGACATTTCGCCGCAGTCCCGGGCCGCAGTTTGCTGACCGGGTCAACGGGGTAGTCCGGGTCGGCAAGACCAGTCTGTCGACCTAGAGGCGCATCCATGACGTTCGACCTGACCCCGACGGCAGCGCAACACGACCTGGCCCGGCGCACGCACGAGTTCGCCGAATCCGTAATACGCCCAGTGGCCCTCGAGTACGACCAGCGCCAGGAGTTCCCGTGGCCGGTGCTGGAGGAGGCGGCCCGGCGCGGCTTCTACAGCCCGCTGTTTTATCGCGATCTGATCGGTGATCCGACCGGCATCTCGCTGCCGATGTTCATGGAGGAGCTGTTTTGGGGCTGCGCCGGGATCGGCTTGGCGATCGTCATGCCGGCGCTGGCGCTGTCGGCGATCGGCCAGGCCGCATCCCCGGAGCAGATGCTCGAATGGGCGCCCGAATGTTTCGGCACCCCAGGGGATCTCAAGCTGGCGGCCCTGGCCATCTCCGAGCCGGAAGGCGGCAGCGACGTGCGGAACCTGCGCACCCGTGCCCGCCGCGACGGCGACGATTGGATCATCGACGGTCACAAGATGTGGATCGGCAACGGCGGCATCGCCAATGTGCACGTTGTCAACGCGGTGGTCGACGAGGAGCTCGGCCACCGCGGTCAGGCGCTGTTCGTGGTGCCCGGGGGCACCCCGGGGCTCAAAATGGTGCGCAAGCTCGACAAGCTGGGCTGCCGCGCCTCCCACACCGCCGAATTGCTGTTCGAGGGTGTGCGCGTTCCGGCCGCCAATCTGCTGGGCGGACAGGAGAAGCTCGAGCACAAGCTGGCCAAAGCCCGAGAGGTCGTGGCGGGTGGAAAGCGTTCCGGCTCAGCAACATTGGGCACCTTCGAACAAACCCGTCCGATGGTGGCCGCACAGGCCATCGGGATCGCCCGGGCGGCACTGGAATACGCGACCAGCTATGCCACCGAGCGTGAGGCGTTCGGGGCGCCCATCATCGACAACCAGGGCGTCGCCTTCCCGTTGGCGGAATTGGCCACCCAGATCGACGCGGCTCGACTGCTCACCTGGCGGGCGTCCTGGATGGCGGCCAACAACGTGCCCTTCGAGCGGGGAGAGGGGTCGATGTCGAAGATGGCCGCCAGCGAGGTCGCGGTCAAAGCGACCGAGCGCGCCGTCCAAACCCTGGGTGGGTGGGGATACATCACCGATCATCCGGTCGAGAAGTGGTATCGGGATGCCAAGCTGTACACCATCTTTGAAGGCACCAGCGAGATCCAGCGGATGGTCGTCTCCAACGCGCTGGGGGCCGCCGTCGGAACGCCGCCGCTGCACGTGGTGCTCGAGCCGTCCGGGGGAGCGCTGAACCGGGTGTTCGGGCGCGGCACCCCGCTGCGATCCCGGGCCGCCGAAGCCGCCCTGTCGATGCAGGATCGCATCCCCGAACCCGTCATGCGGCTGGCCATGAAGGTGCTGCGGCCGCCGGGTAGGTAAGCACGATGAGCAACCTTGAAGCCGCGCCGGCAGAAGTCGCCTGCGCCGCTTCGCAGGATCGCGACGCCTCGCCGGCCGTGCAGATCCTGCGTCCGCGCGAAGTCCCCCTGGGCGGGCCGAGGGCGCTGCGGGTGCAACGCACGCTGCCGCAACGCGAGCGTTCGCTGATCGGGGCATGGTGCTTCATCGATCACTACGGATCGGCCCACACCCGGATGGACGCGCCGCCGCACCCGCACACGGGACTACAGACGGTGAGTTGGTTGTTCAGTGGGGAAGTGGAACACCGCGACAGCGCCGGCGTACACGCGGCCGTTCGGCCCGGCGAGCTGAACCTGATGACCGCGGGCGCCGGTATCTGCCATTCCGAAGTGTCGGTGGGCTCGGAGGCTTTGCACGGCGTCCAGCTGTGGGTGGCGCTGCCCGACTCCGATCGCGACACCGCGCGGGACTTCGCGCATCATGCGCCCGCGCCGATCTCACTACCCGGCGCGCAGGCGCGGGTGTTTCTCGGCGAGCTGCGCGGAAGCCGTTCTCCGGTAAGGACTTTCACGCCGCTGGTCGGCGCCCAGATCGATCTCGGCGCCGGCGCCCAGCTGGTCCTCGACCTCGACCCCGACTTTGAACACGGGCTGCTCTGCGATGCGGGCGCGGTTCATGTCGACGAGAAGCCCCTGTCCGTCGCCGAATTGGCATACCTGGGGCCGGGGCGCGCCGCGGTGCAGCTGCGCAACGCCGGGGATACGCCCGGGCGGGTGCTATTGCTCGGCGGCACACCGTTTTCCGAGCAGTTGGTGATGTGGTGGAACTTCGTCGGGCGAAGCCACGAGGACATCGTCGGTTACCGCCGATTGTGGGAGGACGGCGACGAGCGGTTCGGCGCGGTGCGGGGATACCGTGGTGCGCTGAGCCGGCTGCCCGCCCCGCCGTTGCCGACCGCTCGGCTGCGGCCCCGACCGATGCCGGAAAGAAAGGGAAGCACAAATGACAACCGATAAGACCGGAGCACAAACCACGGTCAGCCTTCAGGACGGCAAGTACACCATCGCCGTTGAAGGTAAACCCGTGGGACTGGCCGATTTCAAGGACCGCGGTGACCAGCGCGTCTTCTACCACACCGAAATCGATCCGGCGTACGGCGGACGCGGCCTGGCGACCATTCTGGTCGAGGAGGCGCTGAACGAGGCCCGGAATGAGGGCAAGCGCATTGTTCCGGTGTGCTCGATGATCGGCACCGTGCTCAAGAAGCATCCGGAATTCGACGACATCACCGATCCCGTCACTCCCGAGATCACCCAGTGGGTGCATTCGTAGCTGGCGCAGATCGAGCCGACGCGACTTGTCGGAGCCCGTTGTCATGATGTTGTCATGTCCTCGAGCGTGCTGGCAGCTGAGGTGGAGGTGCGTCCTTACGATCGGTTGGCGGTGCTGTTTGACGAGTTGGCGGAGTTGACCGGGCAGCGTAATGCGATTGATGGGCGCATCGTGGAGATCGTCGCGCAGATCGAGCGCGAGCAGCTGTGGGGTCGCACCGGGGCGCGGTCTCTTGGCGCGCTGGTGGCCTGGAAGACGGGCGCGTCTTCGGCCAATGCCGAGACGATCGCGACCGTGGCCCGGCGGCTGGACTCGTTTCCCCGCTGCGCGGCCGGTCTGCGGGAGGGCCGGTTGTCGCTGGACCAGCTCGGAGTCATCGCGCAGCATGCCGGGGAGGGATCCGATGAGCATTACGCGCAGCTGGCCGCGGTGGCCACGGTCAACCAGCTGCGCACCGCGGTCAAGCTGGAACCACGGCCCCAACCCGAGGCCACGCCGGCACCGCAGCCCGGCCTCACCAAGACCTCCGACGAGGAGCTCAGCTGCTGGCGGATCACGCTCGACCGCCTCGATGCGGCCACATTCGACGCCGCCCTGGCCGCGCACCGCGAAGCGCTGATCGCCGAATGGAAACGCGACCACAACCACCGGGCCGGCGAGTCGGTGCCGCCGTTGCCGGGCACGCTCGAGGCGTTTATCCGCCTGATCGAAACCGGCTGGGACGCCGAGGCGCACCGCCGCCCCCACGGCCACCACACCACCGTGGTGGTCCACCTCGACGCCGCCCAACGCATCGCCGGCCTGCATTTGGGCCCGCTGCTGTCCGACGCCGAGCGCCGCTATCTGACCTGTGATGCCACCTGCGAGGTGTGGGTCGAACGCGACGGCCAACCCATCGGTGCGGGCCGCTCAACCCGGGTGATCAACCGGCGGCTACGCCGCGCCCTCGAACACCGCCACCGCGGCTGCGCGATCCCCGGCTGTGGCGCCACCCGCGGCCTGCACGCCCACCACCTGCGGCACTGGGAAGACGGCGGCCCCACCGAACTGGACAACCTGGTCCTGGTCTGCGCCTATCACCACCGCGCCCACCACCGCGGCGAGATCACCATCACCGGCCCCGCCGACACCCTCCTCGTCACCGACAGCTCCGGGCGCCACCTGAAACCAGGATCACTGGCCCGCAAACCGACCAGACCCCCACCCGCCGTCCCACCTTGCCCCGGACCCCTCGGCCAACGCGCCGACTGGTGGTGGTACGACCCCTTCCAACCCCAACCACCACCCACAACCAACTAGCCGGGTGGGGCTCAATTACGCGGTGTGACAACGTGTTTCGCGATCTGTTGCTCCCGCGGACCAACGAGCCGACCAGGCCGTGGAACGTTTGAACGGCCCCGGGGATGGTTCGACACTGCAGTTGAGCGGGTGTTCGGCTGCCCAGTTTCGACCGGTTATGCGATGCCTTCTCTGACCATCTGCTCGGCGCAACGCCACGTGTGCTCGAGAAGCATCCGAACTCGAGGACTTCAGAGATCCGGCCACGCCGGAAGTTCCGCAGTGGCTGCGTTGGCAGCCTGGTGCGCGGCGGTTAGGTACAGCCGCATAATGAATCCTCTTTCCACCGCCAGCCCCTGGTCGCCGTTCGGCAGCCGCTTCACTCCTGTGGATGGGCCGAAGTACTTTGTTGCAAGGGCCTTTGCGAGATCAATGAGTTGCTCACACGAATGCTCCGCGTGGGCCGCGGTGAAGAATTGCTCGATGCGGCTCAAGTTGCTTCGGATCCATGCGATGGTCTCGTCCGGCGATACCGCATTCGTGTCATCATCCGAACTGGCCCCTGTCATTAATCAGCTCCCAACTGACAACCGGGCAGTCAAAGTCAATGAAGCTTTGCTCGTCGGACTTCCGGATGTCGTCGAATCGGCGAGGCGATATCGAGCGTCTAAATACAGGAAGTCGAAGTACGTAAAAGCCACCGTAGCAAGCTCTGCATTATCGGCCGCGGACTCTCCTGGTCTAGGATTTGCCGCTAGTCGGTTTCCTCCGGTTTGGGCCATCCCCATTTTTTGAATGAATTGGAGCGTCGTAGATCGGCAAGTTCGTCGCAGACGCGCGCAGCGTTCGATTCATCGGTAAATAGCCGCTCGACCCGGCTCAAGTTTGCGCTCAACCAGCTCGCCTCGTCGATCGCGGGGCCAGCACCGACATCCTCGCCGGCTTCCAGGTATTGACGAATAAGGGAAAGTGCATACGAATCGTCGGACACACCTTGTGACGGCGCCGCAGCAAAGTAGATGAGCCCGCGATCATTAATGATCTGCCACCCGATCTCATGGTTGCGTCCAGCAGAGTGGTGTACGAGTCGGGCCTGATCAGGATGCCCGGCGTGTCGTAGCCGAACGAATGAAGGTCATCGCGTGATTCTTCGAGGGACCGTCCAAAGTCACTCGAGCAAAGGAATCAACGCGATGACCACTGCCCACGATATCGACTGGCCACAGCTGTTGAGCGAACGACTCACTGCCACCCACCCCGATGTCCTGCGCGAACTGCTGGCGACGTTCATCCACACGCTGATGGGTGCAGAGGCCGACGCGCAGTGCGGTGCGGAATATGGCCAACGCAGCGCCGAACGCACTAACCAGCGCAATGGTTATCGCCATCGCCAATTCGACACTCGCGCAGGTTCATTGGATCTTGCGATCCCCAAGCTGCGGCACGGCTCGTATTTTCCGGACTGGCTGCTGGAACGCCGCAAGCGCGCCGAGCGGGCGCTGACCACGGTGGTGGCCACCTGCTATCTGCTCGGGGTGTCGACACGGCGGATGGACAAGCTCGTCGAGACGTTGGGCATCACGTCGTTGTCGAAGTCGCAGGTCTCGGTGATGGCCAAGGAACTCGACACCGCCGTGGACGCGTTTCGCACCCGCCCGCTGGATGCTGGCCCGTACACGTTCGTGGCCGCCGACGCCCTGGTCCTCAAGGTCCGCGAAGCAGGCCGGGTGGTCAACGTGCACGCGTTGATCGCGGTCGGTGTTAACGCCGAGGGCTACCGCGAAATCTTGGGCGTCGACGTCACCACCGCCGAAGACGGCGCCGGCTGGTTGACGTTCTTGCGGTCGCTGACCGCCCGCGGTCTGTCCGGCGTCCGGCTGGTCACCTCCGACGCTCACCCCGGGCTGCTGGCCGCCATCGGGGCGACGCTGCCCGGGGCGTCCTGGCAGCGCTGCCGAACGCACTACGCGACAAACCTGATGGCCGTGACCCCGAAGTCGTCGTGGCCGTGGGTGCGCACCTTGCTGCACTCGGTTTACGACCAGCCTGACGCTGATTCGGTTGCCGCTCAATATGATCGGATCGTCGATGCGCTTGCCGACAAGCTACCCAAGGTCGCCGACCACCTGGAGAACGCCCGTGCGGACCTGCTGGCGTTCACCGCGTTCCCCAAGCAGATCTGGCGCCAAATCTGGTCCAACAATCCCCTATCCGTTAACCGGCTCTCCGGGGACACGGTTCGGGCTGCAGCGTGAGGTTCACGCACAAGCGCTGAGCACGGATGGATGCTGTCTGCATCTCGGTGGGGGAAGGCGGAGCGGCGATGCGGGTACTCAAGAGCGACAGCGGATATGTCCTGGAGGGCGACTGGGACGGGCAGGACGCGGTGAACGCGTTTCTCAACCATTTGGCGGGACGGGGGTTCAGCGCGGCCACGGTGCGGGCCTACGCATTCGACGTCGCCAATTTGAGCCGGTTCCTCGTCCAGCAAGCGGTCGGGCTCGCCGCGGTCGATGCGCCGTTGGTGTTCGACTGGATCGACTGGCAAGGCGTCCGCCGAACGGACCAGCCCACCGGCGGTCACCGCTCGTCGACCCCGCCGGCAGCTTCGACGGTGAACCGCCGGGTCGCGGCAGTGCGCGCGTTATTCGAGTATCTGGTGATGACCGGTGTCTGCACCGACAATCCGGTGCCGTCGCCGCGGCGGGGACAGGGGCTGCGCCAGTCGCAGCGGGGGTTGCTCGGTCATCTGGGTCCCGGGCGTGCACGCAGTGGCGGTAGGTTGGTGCGTCAGCCGCAGCGTCTTCCGGAATCGTTGTCCACCAACGATGTCGACGCGTTCCTGGCGACACTGGCAACGCACCGGGACCGGGCGATGGTGCTGGTGATGCTACTCGGAGGGCTGCGTTCGGCCGAGGCGCGTGGCCTGCTGCTCGCCGACGTCGATATGGGCCGGCGCCGGCTTCGGGTGATCGGCAAGGGCGGCAAGGAACGTCATGTCCCGGTCGATGCGGCGTTCTTCACCGAGCTCGCCGCCTACCTGCGATGGGAGCGGCCGCCGGGGTTGGCGACGCCGCAGTGCTTCGTAGTGCTGCGCGGCCCGACGACCGGTGCACCGGTCAGCGAGGCCGGGCTGCGCAGCCTGTTCCGTCGGCACCGGGAGACCTCTGGCGCCACAAGAGTCCGCCCGCACCGTTTACGGCATACCTACGGCACCGAATTGTCGGCGGCCGGAATCGATCTGCTGGCGTTGCGGGCGTTGATGGGGCATGTCTCGCCGGAGACCACGGCCCGCTACGTGCATTTGTCGATCGAGCAGCTCGCCGCCGAATACGGTGCTGCTCGTGCGACGTTGGCCGGAGCCCGGCAGTGACCACGGTGTTGGTCGGCCAACCCGTAGGCGCCGACGAGGTGGTGGCGGATTATCTCGACCACGTCGCCACCCTGGGTTTGAGCGGGCGGGCGGTACGCGACCGGATTCGGATCGCTCGCGACTTCACCGCACGCCACCGCGACCTGCACGCCTGGATGACGCTGCCGGCAGCCGAGCGGATCGCCGAGATACGGGACACCGGGGCGTGGCCGCTGATCTGTCACACGATCGGCACCGGCCGGTTACGGCTGGACGTCGAGCTGGCCGCGGTCAAACAGTTGACCGGGCTGGGCCGCGCAGTGGAGGACCGGGATCCGAGCGGATTCGCCGCGTTGCGGAATGCGGGAATTCGGTTGGGCTGGAGGAGTTCCTGGGTCGAGACGGTCCTCGGCGAATGTCTGGCGGTAGTGCTGGCACACCACGGCGGAATGGTCGCCGACCTGACCGGCGACGCGCTCGACGACTTCGACGCCGCGCTGTCACGTACCGTGGTGCCGCCATCGTCGCGGCGGGCATACAGGGGGCGGCTGGCCAGCCTGCGGCAGCTGTTGTTCGAGACCGCGGTCATCGACACCGCGCCGAAACGCCGGCGGTGGGCCCGTAGCCTCGAGCAGCGCTTCACCGAGGTGGAGATGCCCGACCCGATCCGTCAGACGTTGCTGCGCTACATCGGCGTGCGCGCGGCGGTGCTGCGGCCCAAATCGGTCGAGTCGCTGATCAACGACCTGCTGCCCTTCGCCGAATACCTCACCGCTCACCATCCCGACGTCATCAGCCTGCGTGAACTCGACCGGAGCTGCATCGAGGGCTACCTGAAATGGAATCGCACCCGGGGCTGGCGTGGTCAGCGCGCCGCCGCGGGCGCCGGGCGCACCGTCTCGGCCGCGGTGGCCCAGTCGGCAGTGCTCAGTCTGCGCAACC
The DNA here is from genome assembly GCF_000523975.1 of Mycobacterium sp. MAC_080597_8934. Taxonomy (NCBI): domain Bacteria; kingdom Bacillati; phylum Actinomycetota; class Actinomycetes; order Mycobacteriales; family Mycobacteriaceae; genus Mycobacterium; species Mycobacterium sp. MAC_080597_8934. The sequence continues at coordinate 253,967 of NZ_JAOS01000050.1, forward strand.
TGCTCGACGACATCACCGCCTGGGGCTGGGCGCAGGCCCCACCACGGCGGTTGGTATTCGCCGCCGACGTCCCCAAACTCGACCAGCCGTTGCCACGCGCGCTAGCACCCGATGTGGACGCGGCAGTGATGAACGCCGTTGCCCACCTGCAGGATCCGTTCGCCCGCATCGGCCTGACCGTGCTGCGTGGTGCCGGCCTGCGGGCGGGGGAACTGCTCGACCTCGAACTGGGCAGCATCATCGACTACGGACCGGCCGGAACCTGGCTGAAGGTGCCACTGGGCAAGCTCGCCACCGAACGCATGGTCCCGCTCTCCGCCGCGACCCTCGCCGCGCTCGACGAGTGGGTCGCCCTCCGCGGCACGCACCGGCCGCTGCCGCACCCACGCACCGGCGTGCTCACCGACTTTCTGTTCACCCGGCACGGACGCCGCCTGGGCTACACCCGGCTGCGCAACGGGCTGCTCACCGCCGCTGAATCCGCCGGGTTGCACCGTCCCGACGGCGGCGTCCTGATGGTCACTCCACATCAGTTGCGCCACACCTGGGCCACCGAACTCGCCAACGCCGGGATGAGTCTGCAGGCCTTGATGTCCTTACTCGGGCACGTCACTCCACAAATGACGATCCGCTACGCCACCCTGGCCTCGCCCACCCTGCGCGCGGCCTACGACGAAGCGATGGGCAAGATGCGCCGCCAGTTCACCCTCACCCCGGTCGGCAAACCGATCCTGCCCGACAAGGTCGGCTGGCTGCACAGTGAAATGCTGAAAACCCGCGTTGCACACGGATACTGCGCTCGCCACGAATCCGCGGGCGCGTGCCCTTATGCCAACATCTGCGAAACCTGCGACAACTACGTCACCGCCCCCGAATTCCGCGACACGCTCACCGACCAACTCGCCGACGTCCAGGCCCTCAGAACCGACGCCGAGTGCCGCGGCTGGACCGACGAAGCCGCCCGCCACGACCGCGTCGCCACGCCCTTACCGACCACCTCCAGCGCCTCGATCGATGAACATCCCACCCGACGGGTTGACCCGCCCCCGAGGCCGGATAATGGAGCGATTGAACAAGGAAATCAAACGCCGCACCGACGTCGTCGGCGTGTTCCCCAAC
>NZ_JAOS01000051.1:0-3444 GCF_000523975.1 Mycobacterium sp. MAC_080597_8934
AGCGCTGAGCACGGATGGATGCTGTCTGCATCTCGGTGGGGAAGGCGGAGCGGCGATGCGGGTACTCAAGAGCGACAGCGGATATGTCCTGGAGGGCGACTGGGACGGGCAGGACGCGGTGAACGCGTTTCTCAACCATTTGGCGGGACGGGGGTTCAGCGCGGCCACGGTGCGGGCCTACGCATTCGACGTCGCCAATTTGAGCCGGTTCCTCGTCCAGCAAGCGGTCGGGCTCGCCGCGGTCGATGCGCCGTTGGTGTTCGACTGGATCGACTGGCAAGGCGTCCGCCGAACGGACCAGCCCACCGGCGGTCACCGCTCGTCGACCCGCCGGCAGCTTCGACGGTGAACCGCCGGGTCGCGGCAGTGCGCGCGTTATTCGAGTATCTGGTGATGACCGGTGTCTGCACCGACAATCCGGTGCCGTCGCCGCGGCGGGGACAGGGGCTGCGCCAGTCGCAGCGGGGGTTGCTCGGTCATCTGGGTCCCGGGCGTGCACGCAGTGGCGGTAGGTTGGTGCGTCAGCCGCAGCGTCTTCCGGAATCGTTGTCCACCAACGATGTCGACGCGTTCCTGGCGACACTGGCAACGCACCGGGACCGGGCGATGGTGCTGGTGATGCTACTCGGAGGGCTGCGTTCGGCCGAGGCGCGTGGCCTGCTGCTCGCCGACGTCGATATGGGCCGGCGCCGGCTTCGGGTGATCGGCAAGGGCGGCAAGGAACGTCATGTCCCGGTCGATGCGGCGTTCTTCACCGAGCTCGCCGCCTACCTGCGATGGGAGCGGCCGCCGGGGTTGGCGACGCCGCAGTGCTTCGTAGTGCTGCGCGGCCCGACGACCGGTGCACCGGTCAGCGAGGCCGGGCTGCGCAGCCTGTTCCGTCGGCACCGGGAGACCTCTGGCGCCACAAGAGTCCGCCCGCACCGTTTACGGCATACCTACGGCACCGAATTGTCGGCGGCCGGAATCGATCTGCTGGCGTTGCGGGCGTTGATGGGGCATGTCTCGCCGGAGACCACGGCCCGCTACGTGCATTTGTCGATCGAGCAGCTCGCCGCCGAATACGGTGCTGCTCGTGCGACGTTGGCCGGAGCCCGGCAGTGACCACGGTGTTGGTCGGCCAACCCGTAGGCGCCGACGAGGTGGTGGCGGATTATCTCGACCACGTCGCCACCCTGGGTTTGAGCGGCGGGCGGTACGCGACCGGATTCGGATCGCTCGCGACTTCACCGCACGCCACCGCGACCTGCACGCCTGGATGACGCTGCCGGCAGCCGAGCGGATCGCCGAGATACGGGACACCGGGGCGTGGCCGCTGATCTGTCACACGATCGGCACCGGCCGGTTACGGCTGGACGTCGAGCTGGCCGCGGTCAAACAGTTGACCGGGCTGGGCCGCGCAGTGGAGGACCGGGATCCGAGCGGATTCGCCGCGTTGCGGAATGCGGGAATTCGGTTGGGCTGGAGGAGTTCCTGGGTCGAGACGGTCCTCGGCGAATGTCTGGCGGTAGTGCTGGCACACCACGGCGGAATGGTCGCCGACCTGACCGGCGACGCGCTCGACGACTTCGACGCCGCGCTGTCACGTACCGTGGTGCCGCCATCGTCGCGGCGGGCATACAGGGGGCGGCTGGCCAGCCTGCGGCAGCTGTTGTTCGAGACCGCGGTCATCGACACCGCGCCGAAACGCCGGCGGTGGGCCCGTAGCCTCGAGCAGCGCTTCACCGAGGTGGAGATGCCCGACCCGATCCGTCAGACGTTGCTGCGCTACATCGGCGTGCGCGCGGCGGTGCTGCGGCCCAAATCGGTCGAGTCGCTGATCAACGACCTGCTGCCCTTCGCCGAATACCTCACCGCTCACCATCCCGACGTCATCAGCCTGCGTGAACTCGACCGGAGCTGCATCGAGGGCTACCTGAAATGGAATCGCACCCGGGGCTGGCGTGGTCAGCGCGCCGCCGCGGGCGCCGGGCGCACCGTCTCGGCCGCGGTGGCCCAGTCGGCAGTGCTCAGTCTGCGCAACCTGCTCGACGACATCACCGCCTGGGGCTGGGCGCAGGCCCCACCACGGCGGTTGGTATTCGCCGCCGACGTCCCCAAACTCGACCAGCCGTTGCCACGCGCGCTAGCACCCGATGTGGACGCGGCAGTGATGAACGCCGTTGCCCACCTGCAGGATCCGTTCGCCCGCATCGGCCTGACCGTGCTGCGTGGTGCCGGCCTGCGGGCGGGGAACTGCTCGACCTCGAACTGGGCAGCATCATCGACTACGGACCGGCCGGAACCTGGCTGAAGGTGCCACTGGGCAAGCTCGCCACCGAACGCATGGTCCCGCTCTCCGCCGCGACCCTCGCCGCGCTCGACGAGTGGGTCGCCCTCCGCGGCACGCACCGGCCGCTGCCGCACCCACGCACCGGCGTGCTCACCGACTTTCTGTTCACCCGGCACGGACGCCGCCTGGGCTACACCCGGCTGCGCAACGGGCTGCTCACCGCCGCTGAATCCGCCGGGTTGCACCGTCCCGACGGCGGCGTCCTGATGGTCACTCCACATCAGTTGCGCCACACCTGGGCCACCGAACTCGCCAACGCCGGGATGAGTCTGCAGGCCTTGATGTCCTTACTCGGGCACGTCACTCCACAAATGACGATCCGCTACGCCACCCTGGCCTCGCCCACCCTGCGCGCGGCCTACGACGAAGCGATGGGCAAGATGCGCCGCCAGTTCACCCTCACCCCGGTCGGCAAACCGATCCTGCCCGACAAGGTCGGCTGGCTGCACAGTGAAATGCTGAAAACCCGCGTTGCACACGGATACTGCGCTCGCCACGAATCCGCGGGCGCGTGCCCTTATGCCAACATCTGCGAAACCTGCGACAACTACGTCACCGCCCCCGAATTCCGCGACACGCTCACCGACCAACTCGCCGACGTCCAGGCCCTCAGAACCGACGCCGAGTGCCGCGGCTGGACCGACGAAGCCGCCCGCCACGACCGCGTCGCCCACGCCCTTACCGACCACCTCCAGCGCCTCGATCGATGAACATCCCACCCCGACGGGTTGACCCGCCCCCGAGGGCCGGATAATGGAGCGATTGAACAAGGAAATCAAACGCCGCACCGACGTCGTCGGCGTGTTCCCCAACCCCGCCGCGCTGTTACGGCTGGCCGGCTCGGTACTCGTTGAGGCCCACGACGAATGGCAGGTCGCCGACAAGCGCTACCTCTCCGAGACCAGCCTCGCTCTGCTCGACGTCAGTGACCAAAGTGCCGAAACCATTGCCCCCACAGCCGCTCTCACGGCATAGTGGCTACCACAGAGCCACACGCGGACACGCGACCGCTCTTACACCACTCCACAGGACGTGACCGACAATCGCGAAAAACGTTGCAGCCCAAATGGGTACAAACCACAACTGTCTGATGCGCGCTGTACGACCCCACA